>CAZJFS010000038.1:0-12595 GCA_964545075.1 uncultured bacterium | reverse complement strand
TTTCCTTTAACGGAACGCTTTCGCTGCGGGGCGTCGAAGAAACCGGCGGAACCTGGCTTATCAGTCAGAGCGGCGACGCGGCCACGAGAATATCGCTTGAAAGATATTGCGATTTCGCTTCGTTTAAAACGGAAACCGCTGCTTTTATCTATGCCCTGACCGCGGATCGGGCAGCCATAAAACTTATCGAAGTTAAAAAAAGCGATTATAAGGAAATTTTATCATACACGGACCAGCTGTTTAAAAAAGACCCGGAAAAAGCTCTGGAGATACTGACGGGCTTTAATTCAAGGCCAGCCGGAAACCCGGACCCCGATTTTTTTAAAGCCGCGGCCGCGTATAAATCCAAATCGGAAATATTTGAAAAAATGAAAATAGAAAAAACTATCATGGAACTAAAGACACTAAAAAGACTTGGCCTTCATAAGCTTTTAACCGTAAAGGCTGAAGCGGCCCTTGCCCTGTCGGGCAAAAAATGGCCGGCTGAAACGGCTGAGATCGTTGAACTTAAGAACGAATTCGAGAAACGGGGCGTAAATGAAAAAAAGTAGAGGTCATCAACTATACAAATATGACTCAATTGAAGAATATTTCAGGCCGGGCGGAACCATCGCGAGAAATCTTCGCGACTATGAAGAAAGGCCGGGCCAGGGCGAAATGGCGTCCGCGGTTTTCGGAGCGCTTTCCGACAGCAGGCACGCTTTGATAGAAGCGCCATGCGGGATAGGGAAAAGCTACGCTTATATAATACCGGCCGCGTTGTACGCCCAGAGCACCGGCGAAAAGGTCGTCATCTCGACCAACACCAAGACGCTCCAGGAACAGCTCAAGGCGTCGGACCTTCCGACGATTTCTCACCATTACGGGCTTAATGTAAGGTATAAAATATTAAAGGGCAAAAGCAATTACATATGCCTGCGAAAGCTCTACGACATCAAAAAAAGCGGAATACCGCTCGACCTTTTCGGCGAATACGCGGCCGAAAAGATAAAGCTGAGAACGGACATCTACCTCGACGCCATGAACGAGATCGACCGCAAGGATATCGCCGAGTTCGAGGAATTGTCTCACGAAGCGTCGCCGGATATAAATTTCCAGCGCCTGATTGCCTGCCAGAGCGTCGACTGCGTCGGCGGCAACTGCGAATATTTCAAAAACTGCAACTACTTCCGTTCGATTTTAGAAGCCCAGAAATCAGAGATAATAGTTGTGAACCACGCGCTTTACTTCGCCTGTCTCATGATCGAGGCGAACGAAAAACTCGATGCGTTGAGCGCGTTCGGAGCCGGCGAAGACGACGAAACCAAAAACCAGCAGGAAAAGGCTTTTTTAAACCCGATCCCGTCCCATTCGCGCGTTATATTCGACGAAGCCCATCATATCGCGGATGTGGCGCAAAGCGGATTTTCAATGTCCTGCTCGCTTCACAAATTCAACTCCACTCTCAACACCATAACTTATGCGCTTAAAAAGAACGTGGGTAAAAAAGCGAAAACGGTCACGGACAAGATCGCTGAACAAAAATATCTTGTCGAAGAACGCATCAAGCTTTACTTTAATCATGTCGGCATGTCGCTTTTAGATGATTTTCTTTCAAAAAAAGCCGAAGAGGGCGGCGGCGGATCGGCGGTCGATGATAACGGCGCGGCATCCGGCCTGTCCAAACTTATACTTTTCAACGGCAATCATCTGGGACGGATAGCGGGAAATCCCAACTCGGATAACCTCATCAGCGCTCTTGAAACGCTTTCCGAAACGGCCAATGAAATCGGCGAACTGCTTGTCGAAAAGAAGCTTCCGCTAAATATAACCGGAATAAACCGCATGATATCCGAAATGGTCACTGCGACGGATCTGTGGTCGAACGCGAAATCCTTAAGCGAGGAATATATATTGTGGGGATCGCTTCCCTTTCAAAGTGCGCGAAACAACAATTATTCCGACGTCGAAATGATAGCTTCGCCGCTGGATGTATCAAAGATAATCGAAAGCGAGCTCTTCTCAAAGAAAAAATCCGTCATACTGACCTCAGCCACGCTTTCTACCGAGAATAACTTCAACTATATCAAGGGCGAGGTCGGCTTATCGAAATTCGCTCCGATCGAAATAATGCTCGATTCGCCTTTCAATATTGAAGAGCAGACGGGTTTCATCATACCTCCGATCGAGGCGACGCCCAAGGACCGAAATTTCAACGAGGCCGTTTCGCGCTGGGTACAGGATATAATTTTAAAATCGGACGGCCGCACGCTCGTGCTTTTCACTTCCAGGTATCTCATGGAATACGTTTACCGCGAGGTCGGCATGAAATTGAAGCTCGACGGTTACGAGGTCCTCATCCAGGGCCAGATGCCGCGCGGAACGCTTCTGAATAAATTTAAAAAAGACGTCAGATCGAGCCTCTTCGCCCTCGACAGCTTCTGGGAAGGCATCGACGTGCGCGGGGAATCGCTTTCTACGCTGATAATAACGAAACTGCCATTCAAGGTGCCAAGCCATCCGCTGAACGAGGCGCGCGATCTTTACCTGAAAAAACAAAACAGGGACCCCTTTTCAGAATCGTCGCTTCCCTGGACGATGCTCAAGCTAAAACAGGGCATCGGAAGGCTCATACGCCACCAGAGCGACAGGGGGGCGCTTGTCATATTGGACACGAGGCTGCGAGACACTTCATACGGCAGAAAGATATCCGCGGCGCTTCCGAAATATCACAAATTAAAAAATATCGCGGAAATAAAAGTTTTTCTGGAAAATAACGAATAAATAATTTATAATATAACTTTATTATGCTTCACTAGAAAGAAATGGTTTATGAATCTTCATAATTATTTAAAAGACAACGAATTAACCGTACAGTTCTGGACAAAATTTAAAAAGCGCGTGGTTTTTCTGGACTTTGAGACGACAGGAATAAATTTCGACTCCGACAGGATAATCGAAATCGGCGCGCTTGCGCTAAAGGATAACGGAACAGGCGAAGAATATCATACCCTTATAAATCCGCAGGTGCAAATAGCGCCGGTGATAACTTCACTGACCGGCATTTCGAACGACATGGTTTGCGGGGCGCCGCTCATAGAATCGCAGACTGAAGCTTTCAACGCCTTCTTCAACGATTCAATAGTCGTCGCGCATAACGCCAATTTCGAAAAAAATTTCATCGCGCGCTTTTTCCCGGACGCGAAGTGTTTCGAGTTCATCGATTCATGCGAGATCGCTATGCTTCTTCTTCCGGCGCTTAAATATTTCAACCTCGAAAAGATCCTCAATTTTTTCGGCATAAAGGAAAACGAGGACCACAGGGCGCTGCTCGACGCCAAGGACACTTATTACGCGTTAAATCATATGGTCTCGTACGCGCTCGCGAATCCGAACGCCGATTTTTTAAAGACGCTCGCGGCCGGCATCGATAAAAGCGCGAACGCATCGACGGCTCAGTTTTTTCATAATCTTTACGCGGCGTATAAGCAGCTCGCCAAGGGCGGAGCGAAAAAAAAGAAGGCGGCGGCCGGACCGGCGAAATCCGAAACCGAAGTACGCGGCCAGATATCTTTCGGCTTCATGCCCGAACCGAACCTCGAAGAATCGCTCGCGGCGATAGCCGGGCACGGCGCCATCGAAAGCGGATACCTTCTCCAGTCAAGCTTCGTCGCCGATATCCTCAACGCTTTCGACGATGATAAATATCTTTTGGCGGAGATACCGCATAAGGCGCAGCGCATAAATTGCATCCTGCACGCGGCCGGACTTTATTCAAAAAGAACGCGAGAGAACGTCCTTATAATCGAATCGCACGCGCCTTCCACGGGCGAGATCGCGAAGCATCACCTGCCTCACGCCGAGGAATCTTTTGGCGGAGAAGTCAAATTCGGAATTTTAAAGGACCCTGAAAATTATATTTGCCGCTGTAATTTCAACATTCTGGAAAGTTCCGCGGCGACGGAGGAAGAAAACTTTTTCGTTCTCTACATTAAATCGTATCTCGCCGAATATCCCGACGGCAACCTTGAAAACGTCGCTCCGTTTCTGACCAATAAGTATCCCGGGCTCAAGGAAAAACTCGATTTTATAAAAGCCTCCGAATTCTTCTGCAGAAACGAAAGATGCGATATGCATAAAAATTGTTTTTTCAGGAAAGCGATATATGAGTTCCAGAATTCGGACGTGCTCATCTCGCCGCCGAATAATTTTTTCAGATGGCGCGACATGATAAAAAGCGCGAAAAAGAATAATTTCAGGGTCATAGTCGACCAGGCGCATAAGTTCGAGGACACTTTTACCGAGTCTTTTGCAGTCCGCTTCAACAGGTCCGAGGTAATGTCGGCGTTAGACGACAGTCTTAAATTCTGCGAAAAAGTGTTCGAAGGCCGCGACGGCCATGACGACGCCATGAACTGCAAAAGCTCTCTCGAACACAGCATAGCGCAGGCCAACGATTTTTTCGGCTATGCAGAAGGCATATATTCTCACATCGCCAAAGACGACATCAGCCGTTCGGGCGCGAGTTCGATAATACTTCTCGAACGCACATTCGAGGACACCAACATCCAGGAAAATTTTCTCGAAAAACTCATAAACCTTTCGATAATTTTCAAGCAATCCGAAACGCATTTCGAAAAACTCGCGCGACTCATACCCAAAAACATGGCCGCATGCGAAAAAGATTACGCCGAGATCGTTTACAACCTTAACAAGCACATCAGGAATATGCGCAAATTCCGCGAATACTTCCTCACGATCATCCAATCCGTCGACGCCACTTACACCGCCTACCTCAAATACGATTTTTACAGGAAGGACTGGGGCTTCTGCACGGAACCAGTAGACATCGGAAAAATACTTTCCAAGCAGCTTTTCCCGTTTTCAAAAAGCATGGTTTTCGTTTCGTCCTCTCTTTCGGTCAATTCGGATTACGACTTCATCAAATGGATCCTCGGACTTCAGAAGTGCAGGAACCTCGAGGTAAAGTCATACGAAAAGTTCAGGGACGCCGCGCAGCACAGCTTTATAATCCCTAAGGAAATGCCGTATTTCGACTCGAAAAACACCGCCGGTTTCGTCGCCAAACTCGGCGAAATCATATTAAAGATCGCCTCAAAAAAGGGCGGAAGGACGATGGTGCTTTTCAATTCGATCGAACGTATGAACCAGGTCTATAAAAACGTAAGCGAAAGCTTTTCAAAGCTCGGAATCACCTGCTCATGCCAGCGTTCCGAGATATTGAAATCGAAGATGCTCGAACAATTAAGTAAAAACGAAAACTGCGTCATATTCGGATCGCAGAGCCTGATGGACTTTCCCGATATCGAGGACGAATCCATCGACACGCTCATAATCGAAAAACTGCCGTTCCCGTTCTTCGAGGACCCGAAGATAATATCGCGAAAAAAACTTGCCGCCGCCAGGGGCCTCCAGGAATTCGAAGATTATATCCTGCCGAAAACGATATTGAAGATAAAACAGACCATCGGACGCATCAAGAGCGACAAGAACGGCAAAGGCCTTCTCGTCATAGCCGACTCAAAACTTATAAACGCGAAATACCTTCGCGAAATATCCTCGTCGATACCTGTCGGAAACACATATTACACCTTCGAGGAATACTGGAGGGATCATAATTAACAGGCTCGAATACATACTGCAGAACGTTGAAAAACCCCAGCAGTACATAGGAAAAGAATACGGTTTAAAAACTAAAAGCGCGGAGAACGCGGCCGACAGAAAAAACAACGCGCGATTTTTGCTGTCGTTCCCCGATACTTACGACATTGGCATGTCCAATCACGCCATGAAAATAATATATGAAATGCTCGACACCGCGCCCGGAGTCATCGTCGACCGCGCGTACATTCCAGGGGACGATTACGCACGGCTTTCGAAGGAACTTTCATGCCCGCTGACGTCTCTTAATTACAGGCTTCCGGCCCTCGAATTCGACGTTATCGGATTTACGCTCGAATACGAGCTTAACTTTTCGAACGTCCTTTACTTTTTGGATCTCGCCTGCATTCCGCTTCTTTCCGCCGACCGGCGCGAGGGCCATCCCATTATCATCTCGGGCGGTTCCGCATGCGTCAATCCCGAACCTATGGCTGATTTCATAGACGTATTCTTTATAGGCGACGGCGAGCCTATGGTCCCGGAGATCGTCGCTGCCGTTAAAAATTCCCGCGAAAAAGGGCTTTCCCGCGCGGAAACGATCGCCGAGCTTTCCAGGATCGAGGGCGCTTACGTTCCCGCGTTTTATGAGCCGGTATTTGACGGCTTTTCTCAGACGGGCGTTAATATAAAAAAAGCCGGCGCGCCGGTGAAAGCAACAATGCGCGAGGCCAAGGATCTGGACGCATGTTTTCACCCGACGCATTTTCCGGTGCCCAATTTCGAGACCATCTTCAACCGCGGCATGGTCGAAATAGCCCGCGGCTGCAAACACGCCTGCCGCTTTTGCCAGGCCGGGTTCATATACAGGCCTTACCGCGAAAGATCGCTTGGCGTCATAAAAAATATCATCAGGGAAGTATTTTTAAATACCGGTTATTCGGAATTCACGCTATCGTCGTTGTCCGCAACGGACCACGCCAATCTCCGCGAGATCATCGATTACGTGGCCGGGCTCAATAAAAGCGGCGAAGAATTCTCCGAGACCCTTTTTTCGGTATCGCTTCCTTCGCAGCGCATCTCGACATTTTCGGTGGAACTGGCGCGCGCGCTTTCAACCAACAGAAAGTCCGGGCTGACCTTCGCGCCCGAGGCAGGCTCTCAGTTGATGCGCGACCGCATCAATAAAAACGTTACGGGCGAAGATCTTTTCGCGACCGCCGGAGCGGCGATCGACGCCGGATACAGGCTTATAAAACTTTATTTTATGATAGGCCTGCCGTACGAGACCGACGACGATCTCCGTGAAATGGCCTCCCTCGTTTCAAAGGTCATGGATATAGCCCGCGAAAAACGAGCTAAAACATTCGCCATCAACGTAACATTTTCCACGTTCATCCCGAAGCCTCACACGCCTTTCCAATGGGCGGCCCAGACCGGCGAGGATGAAATAAAAAGACGCCAGTCGCTTTTAAAGGAAGAATTGAAGCGGTTCAGAAGCGTAACGATGAAATTCACCAACTACCGTGTTTCAGCGTTGGAATCTGCTTTCGCGAGAGGCTCGAGACTTCTTGGAAAAGTCCTTCTGGCCGCGCATAAACTCGGATGCCGTTTCGACGCGTGGGACGACAAACTCAAATCCGGCCTGTGGGAGCGGGCATTCTCGGAGTCCGGAATAGATATGAAAAATTATATTTCACGGCCATTCTCGACCGACGAGATCCTGCCCTGGCAGATAGTCGATACGGGCGTCGCGACCGCGTATCTTAAAACCGAATATTTAAAGGCGGCGAGCGCCGAACTAACTGAAAAATGCGACCCCGCGCGCTGTAAGCGCTGCGGCGTCTGCTGATATCGGAAGCGTGATAAAATTGGAAGAGATAATATTACAGGTATGGTACAAAAAAAAAGGAATAATTAAATACACATCGCACCGCGACCTGATAAACACCTTTTATATCGCGATGGGTCGCCTTGCGCTTCCCGTAGTATATACCGAAGGGTTTTCAAAAAAACCAAAGATCGCGTTCGCGCCGCCGCTGCCTCTCGGCGTGGCTTCGAATTGTGAATTCGCCAACATCCATTTTAAAAAACCCTTGAAATTAACGATAGACGAAATACGCGAAAAGCTGAATCGTTCCTTTCCCGACGGCTATGAATTTTACGAAGCGAAGGAGACGACGGGCGCGGAAATCCGTGAAATGATGGCGAAGATTTACGGCGTTAAATACTCGTATAAGCTCGAATTTGAGACTACCGCGGAAATCGACGCCGGCCGGATAACGTCCGCGGTGCTGTCGCGCGTAGCCTCGATTTCTTCCGAAAAAGAGATAATCGTGTCGCACAACGAAAAAAACAAGGACATAAGGCCTTACATTCTAGAATGCGGCGTTTCTGGAAAACCGTCAGAAACGAACGGCGGATGCGAAATCGAACTTTCAGCCGTGATCGCCTTTAAAGATATGAGCACCATCAGGCCGCAGTTTTTATTCGATTACCTTCTGGCGGACATCCGCGGAAAGGTTTTATTTACATACGATATAATCAAGGAAAAGATATTATATTAACATTTAAGAATATATTAAGGAATTTTTTTATACCGGGCCGCGTTCCGGCTTATTACGGCGTAATCTCTGAAAAGCTTAAAATGCTCGTCCGGTATAGATCAAGAGATTTTATCATTTTATTGAAAGGGGTATGAAACTTGGACAAAAAGATCATTATTCACGTCGACGATGATGAAACTCAAATCGCGATACTCGAGGACAACCGGCTCGCTGAATTTTTCATCGAGCGCGAAGACGCGATGCGTATCGTCGGCAACATTTACAAGGGAAAGGTTTCCAACGTCCTTCCCGGCATGCAGTCGGCGTTCGTCAACGTAGGCCTTGAAAAAGACGTTTTTCTGCACATCGACGATATCGACGGATTCGGAGCGGGCTACGAGGGCGAGGCGATCGACCCTGACATCAAGAGGTCGCTTTCCATAAAAGACGTCCTGCAGGTCGGCCAGGAAATAATAATTCAGATATTAAAGGAACCGCTCGGCACTAAAGGCGCACGCGGCACGACCTATATAACGCTTCCGGGAAGATATTGCGTTCTTCTTCCAAACGAACGTCATGTCGGAGTTTCAAGGCGCATAGTGGACGAAGGCGAAAGGTCGCGCCTTAAAGCGCTTGGCGAAAGGCTGTGTCCTAAGGAAATGGGTCTTATTATAAGGACCGTCGCTTCGGGCACGACCGAGATAGATCTCGCCGAGATCGAAACGGACATCAAATTTTTACTTCAACTATGGGAAAAGATACTCGGAAGAATCCATAAGGCGGGAGTTTACGCACTTATACATAACGAACTCAACATCGCGCTCAAGATATCCCGCGACCTTTTCACGTCCGACGTATCTCAGATCATGGTCGATTTCCCTTCGCAGTATGAAAAGATGGTGGAATACCTTGAGTTCATGGCTCCGCGGGAAAAGGAAAAGCTCAAGCTTTATTCGGAAGAGGCGCCGATGTTCGAAAAGCTCGGCATCGACCGTCAGCTCGACAAGGCGCTGCGCACGCACGTCTGGCTTAACTGCGGCGGCTACATAATAATCCAGAAGACCGAAGCGTTAACCGCCATAGACGTCAATACGGGAAAGTTCACCGGCCAGGATAGTCTCGAAGACACCGTTTTCAAGACGAACCTCGAGGCCGCCTACGAAATCGGACGTCAGGTCAGACTCCGCGATATCGGCGGCATAATAATACTGGATTTCATCGACATGGTGCGCGAGGACCACAAGAAAAAGGTCATGAACGTCATCAACGAAATCTTCAGCAAGGACAAGTCCAAGACCACGATTCTGGGCATAACCGAGTTCGGACTCGTCGAGATCACCCGCAAGAGGGTCTCCAAGTCGCTCAACGAGGTGCTTCAGCAGGCCTGTCCGTATTGCAAGGGAAGCGGAAAGGTTTTAGCGTCGAAGGTAATATCGTCGAAGGCCAGAAACGAAATAATAAAAATCGCCAAAATGTCGCAGGCTCCGTCCATCATGGTCAACGTTCATCCCGAGGTCGCATCATATCTTATAGGCGAAGAGGGCGGGCGCATCAGGACGCTCGAAACTCTCACCGGAAAATCTATATATATCAGGCCGGAGGAGAGTTACCACACCGAACAGATACTCGTAACCGCGAAATAAATATTTTCTGACGCCCCGCGTTCTCAGCCGCTTAAAAACCGCTGGAATGAAGCGGGACGGAAATATTGAAATAACTCGAAAAGACCGTTCAAAGCTTTTAAAAAATCGGGCTTTCATGTACGAAAGTCCGATTTTTTTATTTATATGCGCTTTAAATCAAGCTTCACTATTGACCTGCTCTCTTCGCCGGCCTGGCAGCAAACCCCGCCAATATAAAAATTATTCCCATTGAAAAACCAGCGAACAGATAGTTCATGCTGTTTTCATTATATTGAAAAACGATCAGGCAATATATGAATGAGATCGATCCGCAAATTATGAGCCTGCGGTATTTTTTAGTTTTAAATATCGCTGACGCGGCCCATACCGCTAAAAGAACGCCCATAATATAACCCGCGATCGCTAAAAATTCAAAGACCTTATTTGAATAAAAGTTAAATTCGATAAAAAACAGCGGAGCATTATCGAACCCTTCGGATCTTTTAAGATTTTCACCGCTAAAGAACAGCGCGTTCGTCGCCAGCTCAGGAAACTCCGTCGAAACGGGTAAAAAACCTCTTACGTTTCCGCCGAATTGCGGGAGCGATGACGGAAAGACACCAGAAACGCCTTCAGAATTCATTCCCGGATCGTCTAAACCACCCGCCAGATAAGCCGCCTTCATTTTATCCTGAACGGCGAGCATCTCTTCGACCGAAAGCGCTTTACCGGACCCGCCGTCCATGAATCCGGCTGCGCCGGCCGCGGCGGAACGCCTTAAATTAGCTCTGATACCAGATATCTGATAACTATCCATAAAATAAAACTCCCAGCTTATTCTCGAACACATTACCTCTATCATGGGAATCGAGAACCTAGCGCCTCCGAAATCACCGAATTCAGGAAATTTTGACAGATATACCAGTTCCACCGAAAACGCTTTAAATTCATTATCTATGAGCGGCGATTTTAAGAGCGGTATAAATATCGATCCTTCATCGTTTTTAGCTGGTTTGACAAGTCTCTCTCCCACTTTAAGGCTCCACGCTTTCGAACTTTCAGGCAGGCGCATCCGTAGAAACTGAACGTTATTGTTTCTCACCTGATAACGCGCTGACGTGAGAACGTAACCGGCTTTTGTAACGAAGCTCTTATACGCGGCCGAATCGATTACGCAGGGGATCGAAGGCAGATCGGTGTTTTTCTTTATGGATAAAGCCAGAGCGCATGGAAATTTCGATGTTTTATAAGAAAAAAGAACCGGCGAAAGCGTGTTTCTTTTTAAACCGCCGGGAATTTCACGCTCGTCGATCGCGGTGAGGTTTTCGGTTCGGGTAACGCTCAAATCCGCGTTAACGGAGGAATCAAGAGCGAGATATAAGACGTTTTCATCAACGGCTTGCGGTATCAGCCAGGGCGCTTCCGCTTCCCTTTTCATATCCGCGATAACATGCTCAAAATCAATAGTAATATCCAGACGGCCCTTTTGAGGCGTCCTGAAGGTTACGCACAAAATTTTATTTTGCTTGTCGTCGGCGGCGTCGGCGGCGTCGGCGGCGTCGGCTATCTTCCAATCGGAAATTTCGGCGGAAGAGCCTACTCGCGTTATCAGAGTTTCAGGCCTTATTTTAAAACGCAGATCGCGCAGTTCGGTATTTTCAATATTATAATTAAGCGTGATAACGGACGAGAAGCGCTCTTCTTCAACGGTGAGTATCTGGACCGAATTCACGGCGGTTCGCGGTTCGCTTTTTGGAATGACCGACTTTACCGCTTCGGATCTCGCTATCAACTCGCGGGCTTTCTTTGCGCGTTCCTCTAATTCACGCTGCTTCCGGTATTTCTCATTTCGAATTTTCTCCTGAAGCGTCAGCCGAAAGCGATAGAAATCAGCGGGAATAAGGTTCGCGGACGTCGCGATCTCTGATGTAGCGCTTTCCTGCTTCTGAGACTCGATGATCAGGCCGGAAGCGCTTATGTCGTAACCTGCTGGAGTTCTTAAATTGATCTTCATCGCCGGGCATTTTCCGGGAGCGATGTCGAAATAACGATCGTCCTTATCGGCCGCGATATCGGCCTTAAGCGAAACCTTTACCAAATACTCGCCGGGGCCTCCAAAGACGGCCGAATACGTATCTTTAAAAGGCAGGATTCTGACCGCGTCATACCCGGATACGGCGATTTCGGAAGTTCCCGCGAAAGTTCTTATCAAACGGGAACTCACGCCGGTCAGGGCGATATTTCCGGAAAATAACCGGACGCTCGTGTAATCGTCATCAAAAATATCGATAAGATATTCAATATCGATATCGGCGTTTCCGGCCGTCGCGTTACACGATATCAGCATCTTTTTGACCAGATTTTTGTATGGCGCTCTTTCCGGTTCCACGGCGCTTTCCGGCAGCTTAATCGAGGCGCCGCCCTTATCGATCGCGCTTACCGAATCGAGCAGGAATTTCAGGTCGGCGTATTTCACGAAAACGCCTTTTGAATATCGTTTTGAAAAAAACCTGTCAAGGCCGTTCAATTGGAACAGCTGAACTTCGAGCGTCGACGGATTATAATAAAGCTCGTTCGATTTAAGATCCGCCGCGAAGGCTCTGTGAGGCATGCCGCATAACGCTGAAAGCATTATTGACACGGCTAAGACGGTCAGCAACGATGTTACGGCCGCGTCATGCGCCGTTTCGGATTTTGACTTTTGGTCTTGCGTTTTGGCCGCTATAAATGTTCTGAAAAAGGTCCGGTATATATCGGGATCGGAAATAAACGATATGAACTTTAACGCGATCAGCAGTATAGTACCGCAAAGCAAACCGATCTGGGGAT
>CAZJFS010000037.1:0-31273 GCA_964545075.1 uncultured bacterium | reverse complement strand
CGGAGCTATCGCGAAAGTTTCCTTATTAATGAACGAGCCCCACATTTCTTTATACTTTATGACTTTCAATCCGCCTTCGGCTTCGATCATGCCTTTAACGGCTTTTTCTTTTTCGAGTTCGCCCATGAATTTTTCCGGATCGAAATTTCCCATGAGCGCGAATATTAAATTATTTGGCGCCGGCGCCTTGAAATCGATGTCTTCAGAAACAGCCATGAATAATTCCGCTATGTCACGGCTTACGGCAAGGCCCGTGCGTTTTTCAAATTCTCCGAAAATGTCGGCCTGCGCTTTTTTTATTTCTCCCATTTCAAGCAGGTCTTTTAAAAAGTCGATGTTTAAATACGGTTTAATGTTCAGTTTTATTATAACCGCAGGCTTCGCGGGAATTATTTTGGAATAATCAGCGCAATAAGCTTGTGAAGCAAAGGTGAAAAGGATCGTTAAAACTATTAATGATATTAGGGATTTTTTCATTTGCGCGCCTCCCTGAATTTTGATCGTTAAAATTTATTTTATTTCAAGCTTACCGTGTTTTGAACACTCTATAACCGGCAGGTCTTTTTCAAAATTAATTTTATATGAGCCGCCAGCGTTGCAGACAGGGGCTAGTTTAAGATATCCCTTCTTTAAAAGAATATCGATATCCATGGCGGTTACTTTTTCATTATCCATCATATAAAGTTCGCAGGCGCCCTCCAGCACTTTCATATTGGCCTCGCATGATTTTTCCTGGGCTTTGGATCTGGCTTTTTTGAAGTTTGGCACCGCGATAGCCGCGCCGATTCCGGCTATTCCGGCGAATATCGGAATCATTTCAGGTTTTAAATACTGCTTGAGGTTTTCAGGGACAGTTAAGCGTAATATCGCGGAGTTGTTTTCGGATTTTAATTCGATAGTTTTCAAAGCTTCACGCCCTATGGCGAGTCCGTATTTCACTCCGGCTATTTCAGGGCTTAATAGTTCAAAAGTGGATGCAGTCTTTATTTTTTCGTTTATCTCTTTTTCTTTAGATATCATTATAAGTTCGGCCATTCCGAGGCCGCTGTCAAATATTTTTTTGAGTTCTTCGGCGGGAGCTTTTTCCGAAAAATTTGCGCGTACCATAAATGACGGGTAATCATCGCATGCGACGAGCGATTCTAGTTTCGCGAGTATATCCTTCGCCATGGCGGGTATTTTTCCGTTTTCCATTCCCAAAGCGATAAGCGTTTTTAACGCGCCGGAATTTTCCAGTGAAAAAAAGAAATTTGACTTTTCAAACATTGGTTTTATATTGGCGGGAACATCGGCGCCTTTGAATTTACCTGATTCCAATGCTTCTATTACGTCGTCCGTGCCTGCCGCGAGGACGTCAGTACCTAAAAATGTAGCGGAAAATCCTTTGTCCATTTTGATCAGAAAAGAAGAGCCCTTTTTTACTATCATGTCTTTAAGCTTGGGTTCTTTTTCAATCTCTTTGAGCAATTCTTCAGGTTTGAAGCTTCCGGTTATGAAAATGCCGATACAATTTGGCGTATTACCCATGTGCAATTCGGAGCTGACGGCTACAATTATTTCGTTGATATCGCGCTTGACGACGAGGCCCGTACGCTTTTCAAATTCAGCCTGGATCTCGTCCTGGGCTTTTTTGATCGCGCCTGTATTAAAAGATTCGTAAATGTTTGAATTCAGAAAGTTTTTAATATTGAATTTGATTATTAAAAGGGGTTTTTCGGGCATTATTCTGGTGTAATCAAAAGCGAGAGCCGTAGAATATAAAAAAACGGCTACAAAAACAAGCGACAGGGTCAGTGAAAACAATTTTTTCATTAAACGGGCCTCCTGAAATATACATTAATTAAGGGTAACATTCATTTGATATATATTTTTAAATAACATCAGGTTCATGAGTCGAATGAACTTCGTTCTGAAGTTTTTCCGCGTCGGCCCTTTTTTTCCGGGTAGCTTCGGGATCGTATTTAAAATCGATTTTCAATACGGCCCCGTCATGTATCTCACGCGGCAGATATATCGTCGGAATCACGAGCTGATGGCCGAGCTGCATTTCAAGCACGGCCAATTCGCCCTCGATCCGGTCAATTATAGCTGTAAATTCAGTTTTAGAAGGCAATTAAACACCCCTCCGAACTTATTTTTTTAGCCTTAGCTTTGGTTTTTTCATATCGTGTAAGACTTTGCTTAACCAGTGCTTGACGTCCTTATTGTCGGATTTTTCATACATGTCGTTGAGCTTGTCGTAGTGTTCGCCCAATTTTGAAAGGACCGCCACGGCGTTATTTTTAGCTTCATAGTTATCGCACGTGAAAAGGTTCACCAGCGGCGCGATAGCGGATTCGCCGGCGTTTGAAAGCGCGCGTATTGCGTGTTCCGACATTTTATCGTTGGTTTTAAGGAATTTGACCAGTTGCTCGACGGATTGTTTTTCGCCTGTTTCCGCCAGCGCTACCATCGCGTAAAACTTGACCTTCTCATCCTGCGAGTTTATGGCCTGCATCAACGGATCGATAACGTCGTTCCCCATTTTTCCGAGAACCTTCGATATCCATATGCAAAGCTCTTCGCTTGGGGAGTCGAGCATTGAAATGAGAGGTTTTATTACGCGTCTGTCGCCTATAGTGCCTAACGCGGTGGCCGAATATTTTTTAACCCAGTCGTCGTTGTCGTTGAGCATTGCTGAAATAAGCGGTTCAATAGCTTTTTTCGATTTGATTATAGAAAGTCCGAAAGCCGCGAAATATCGCATTTCGTTATTGTCATTAGTCTGAAGTATATCTATGAATTGGTCCACTTCATGAGGGCCTATGTCGGCTATGATCTTTTGAGACCAGAAGCGCAGGTCTTCGTTCTGACTCATGAGGACTTTTATGAGAGGGAGCACCGCCATGGAGCCGAGTTGCTTGAGTGAATTGGATGACGAGTTTCGCACTACCCATGAATCGTCCTTAAGCGATTCAATAAGCGGCCTGACGGCCCTTGGATCACGAGTTTCGCCGAGAGCCTGGGCTACGAGCGCTTTCATGTCGCGACTTCCAGTTTGAAGTATCTTTACGAGAGGATCAATGGTTTTATCGCCTATTTTACCGAGGATGGTGGTTATCCAGTAGCGCACGTTCTCGTCTTCGGTTTTCAGTGCGCGTATGAGATGATCCACGGCGATTTCGCCGACCTCGGCAAGGCCCGTAGCCGAACTTTTTCGAACGAGCCATACTTTGTCGGATAACGTTTCAATGAGAGGTTTTACGACGCTTTCGCTTTTGCAGCTTCCCAGAAGTTCGGCGGCGCGCATTCTTACGTCGCGGTCCGGGTGCTTTAATAGCTCGATAAGCGGGCGTATTCTTTTATTTCCGAGAATATCGAAGATTTTTATCATCCAGTCGTGTATCTGCGGTTCATCCTTGACGAGCGATATGAGCGGCTCAACCACGCCTTCACCGAGGCTCGCGAGAGCTTCGGCGGCGTGCTTTTGGACCGAAAAGGTCTCATCCTTCAAACATTCGAGCAGATATGGAACGACCGACAGGTCTTTTGATTCAGCGAGCGCTTCAGTGACCAGAACGCGCACGTTTTTATTTTTAAGCCTCAGGAATTGAACGAGGACCTGAATACCTTTAAGTCCGAGTTTTGAGAATACTTTGGTTATCCAGAAAGCAACATTGTAATTGGCCGTTTTGAGAGGTTCCATCAATTCGGGGATGACATTTTCACCGCGATGGGTAAGGCTTTTTGCCGCCGCCGCACAGGTTGCCCATGATTCGTCATTCAGGGCCGTTATAAGGGCTGGAACGACGCGCTTATCCTTCGATTCGCCCAAAACGAGCGCGGCAAAAGATTTATTGGATTTTTCCATCGATTGAAGCTGCTGTAAAAGGAAAGTTATTCCGTGTTCAACGTCTATTTTTGCCAGGCAAAAATAAGACCAGAAGCGTACATCGTCATTATCGGCACGAGCGGCTTCCATAAGAGGATTAAAGGCGTCCGCGCCAAAATTTATTACTTCCTCAGCGCTTTTTTTCCTTGTGTACCAGGATTTATCTTTGAATTTTGATATCAAATCCCGAATATTTGAAAAATTATCTTCTCCCAACTTGGCACCTACTTTCTGGTATTTTTATAAAACGGTAAAACGTCCGCCGACGGAGTTAGAATGTTTTGTTGTTTTTTGCGGCCTGAGAGTCGTCGAACCGGATCGCGGCCCCTTTCTTGAAATGTCGAAGCATTACGCTCGGTTCTATAACGGTTTTAAATGTTGCTGTCAATTGATTAATAGCGTTTTCAATTCCTTTCAGAGTTGAAAGAAGTTCGGTTTTTTCATTTTCATTAAAATCCATAATTAATCTCCTGAATTTTTTAGATTAAATTTTCCGGTAATGTTCCGATAATTTAGGTATCATGGATATATTTTTTTATTCAATTTCAGCAATTTCGTTTTACCTTTTTTTGGAAAACCTGATTTACTTCATATTGAAGACGAAGAAATAGGGTTATTTATCGTTTTCTTCATGATCGTCGGCGGTTTCTTTCAAAGAAGCCTTATCGCCGTCTTTTTCTTCATTTGTTTTTTTCGCTTTCGCGGAACCCGGTTTAAGAGTGAATTTTATAGCTTTTTCCTTTTCGGGCTCCGGTTTCTTTTTATCGGCTTTTGCGATCTTCTCTTCCGCTTCTTTAAGCTTCTTTTCGAATTTTTCCATTTCTTCCTTGATTTCTTTGGAAGTCTTGCCGTCTTCCGATAAAACCTTCAAATGACGTTCCTTGATCTCCTTTTGAGTAAGTACAGCCACTTTTGAAGTTATCGAATCGTTGGTTTTGAACTTCTTTTCGATTATCATTTCGGCGAGAGGATTTTCAACGTAAGCTTTTATGGCGCGTTTTAAGGGGCGGGCGCCGTATTTCTGGTTGAACCCTTTCTCTACAAGGAATTCACGGACTTTCTGCGGAAATTCGATCGTCATTTTAAGGTTTTTACGAAGTCTTTCAATGACCTCGTTAAGCATTATATCGACGATCTTCAAGCTGTCTTCTTTTGTAAGCGCGGTAAACGTTACGATTTCGTCGACCCTGTTTAAGAATTCGGGCGCGAATTCTTTTTCAAGCGCTTTTCTGGTTTCTTTTTCTTTGGTGTTGTGCGAAAGGTCTTTCGAAGTCTGGTTAAATCCTATCGCTACTTCTATATTTTTAAATTCCTCGACGCCGACGTTCGATGTCATTATTATGACGCAGTCCTTGAATGATACCTTAACGCCTTTGTTATCGGTGAGTATGCCGTCGTCCATTATCTGAAGAAGCAGATTGTGGACTTTTTTGTGAGCTTTTTCAAGTTCATCAAAAAGTATTACGGATTTAGGTTTGTTTTTAACGGCTTCAGTTAAAAAACCGCCTTCCTTATGGCCGATATAGCCGGGAGGAGCGCCTATAAGCTTGGCGTATTCGTGGCTCATTGAATATTCGGAGCAGTCGATGCGTATGAGCTCGTTTTCATTGCCATATAAAAATTCAGCCAGAGCTTTGGCGAGTTCGGTTTTTCCAACGCCGGTCTGACCGGCGAATATGAACGAGCCTACGGGCCTGTTGGGGTTTCTTAACCCGACGTGAGATTTTCTTATGGCCTGGGATACGATGGCTACGGCGCGTTCCTGTCCGACGATTCTCTTGTGAAGATATTTTTCCATGTTTATAAGGCGTTCCGAAATATCCCACGAGCCGTCGCTTGAAGATTCGATCTTGTTTAAAAGCTGTATCTGGCTTTCGCTTCCGCCTTTAGCTTCGTCATCGACGGTTATGGTGACTTTTTTGATGTCGAGCGAAGGGTTGACCTTGATACAAAGATTATAAAGTTCCTGTTCGGCTATTTCTCCGAAAAGGGAATAGTTGTTGTTGCCAAACACGAGCTGGGCTATCTCGTCGAGATAGTTGACTATGGTCGTGTTTATAACAAGCCTTTTGTAGGATTTTTTGTCGGTGATTTTGACGTTTTTGAAAATTTTTTCTGCTTCTTCATCCGTAAATTGGCGGATCTCAACAAAACGGTCGAGCGATTCGCAGAATTTCATTTTTATCGAGCCCGGACTCATCTTGAGCACCTCGCTTTCTCATATTCGCAGATATCTTGAGCGATATCTTTTCTAAAATGCATGTCCTTAAAAAATATTTTTTCCACTTCGTTATAAGCTTTTTTACGCGCATCGTTGACGTTCGGAGCGATGGCGACAATGTCCACCGCTCTTCCGCCCGCGGTTATAAGCCTGTCTGATGGATCTTTTCCTGTTCCGGCATGAAACAGTATCAGTTCGTCCGATTTTGCAACGTTATCTATTCCGCTGATAGGTTTTCCGGTCGTGTACTTCATCGGATAACCGCCCGAGACGAGAACTACCTGAACGGTGGAGCGGCTGTCCCATTCGATATTGAGGCCTTCGGTTTTTCCTTCGCATATGGCGAGCATAATGTCGATTATGTCGCTTTTGAGCCTTGGAAGAACCGCCTGAGTGGCCGGATCATTGAAACGTACTTGAAATTCGACTACTCTCGGGCCTTTTTCAGTGAGTATGAGGTCCATGTATAATATGCCTTTGAGTTTGCATTTTTCTTTTTTCATGGCGTCTATCGTAGGCTGCAGGATTGTATTGATGATATTTTGCATATCGTCGCCGGAGAGTCTTGGATCCGGCGAGAAAGCGCCCATTCCGCCAGTGAACGGACCGCGGTCGCCGTCATAAGCTCTTTTATAAATTCCGGCCGAAGTGGCGCTTAATATCTTGTCGCCATCGGTGAACGCTACGACCGAAGTCTCGACGCCCGATATAGCTTCTTCGATTATAACGTATTTTCCGGCGTCGCCAAATGTCATGTCTTTCATAATGACCTGAACCGCAAGACGGGCCGTTATTTCGTCGCGCGCGAGGATCAGGCCCTTTCCGGAGTCCATACCGTCCGCTTTAATGGCGAAAGGCGGGCTGTTTTTATCAATATAATCGAAGGCTTCCTGTTCATTGGAAAATACTCCGAATTTGGCTGTCGGTATGTTGTACTTGCTCATGAGCTGCTTCGCGAAGGCTTTTGAATTTTCAAGTTGTACGGCTGCTTTCGAGGGTCCGAATATCTTAAGCCCTTCTTTTTCGAATTTATCGACGATGCCATGCGCCAGAGCGACTTCGGGTCCTACAACCGTAAGCCCTACGTCGTGTTTTTTAGCGAAAGCGACTAATTCGTCGACGTTTTCGGCGGGTATTTTCACGCGTTCGGCCAGAGCTTCTATGCCGCTGTTTCCGGTTGCGCAGTAAACTTTTTTTACCCGCGGGGACTGTTTGATCTTCCAGACAAGCGAGTGCTCGCGACCGCCGCGACCTATTACTAAAACGTTCATTTTAACACCCTCTTTAAAAACGTGATAATTGATTTGTGGAGTATTATAATAAAGTTTGCTTTTTTTTGCAAGCATTTTTGTTAGTAATTTAATAATGAATTTAACAAATAAAAAACAAATTGATTTTTGTTGAATTAATTTAATTTTCATGTTATAATTACCACGTAATTTTAGGGGGTAACCAAAATGACGACAAATCTGACTTTTCAAAAAATTGAAAACGATGAACTGACGAGGCTTTCACTCTCAGTATATAAAATAATTGGCAGGATAGACCCCGAAACCGCGGTTGAATTTGAAAATACCATGAGGCTTTTCCAGAAAAAGGAAAAGAACATATTGCTGGACTTCAGCCAGGTCGCATATATTAATAGTTTTGGCATAGGGATACTTGTCGACACTCAAAAAAATATCGTGAAAAATAATGGTACGATCAAAATATGCGGCCTGTCGGAATCGATAAAAAAAATATTTCAAATAACTTATCTTACAAGGGTATTTGAAATATATGATGATATTTCCCAGGCTGTGAAAAGTTTCGTTCCGAAAACTACAACGGTTTGACCGTCGTTTTATGATAAATATTAATAATGGCACGGGGAGATGGCTATATGAGAAATCAGCGTAAAAATTACTTCGTAAAACCCGGTTTTCAGACCAAACTCACGCTTATAATACTTCTTATAGTCGTAATAGTGGCGAATATTGTCGGCGGCGTAATATACGGTCTGCTTTCAGGTTCGGTCGTTATTGAACAGTTCGCGAAGATACTTGAAGTTGAAAATCAGCGCGACCTTCTTCTTCCTGTTATACTTTTTTCTGAACTTGTCGCGATAATTATAGTTACATTCATAGGAATATTCGTATCCCATACCATGGCCGGTCCGATCTACAGATTTGAAATGGTTCTTGAAGATCTGGCGAACGGCGAGCTCAATTCACATTTTCACCTCAGGACCAGTGATGAATTCCATGAACTCGCGGACGGGTTCAACGATCTCATAGCTTCCTTGAATTCAAGGGTTTCTGAAATGAAAGTATACGTAAGCAATCTCAACAATATGATGGGTGAAGTATCTTCGCCTAAAGATATTACCGTTTATGATATCGATAACATCAAAGAAACGCTTAATAAACTTAACGGGTTGGTTAGTTTTTTTAAGATGGTGGAGCCTTTAGGCGGAACTCCTGATTTAGCCGTTTCGGATAACGTTGCGCCGGCCCCCGTTCCTGATACGAAAGCTGAAATTTCCGAAGAGCGCAACGTCGAATTGCAGAAAGTTTCTTCGGAAGATCTCATAAACGATAAAAAAGCCGTTCAGTCCATTCAGGCCGCTCCTCAAAAAAAGTCAAAAACTTCATCCGGTGAAGAAAAAAAACTTGCGGCCAGAAGTAAAAAAACTCAAAGAAAGGGTTGATTTATATTGAAAAACGATCAGCCTCAAAACGTTTTGACTAATATAACCGATGAAGAAATTAAAGCGCTTATAAGTGAACTTAAAGATCTGAACTATCAGCGCCGCAAGGAATCTTCCGAACAGCTTACGGAACTTGGCAATAAAGCCGTTTCGCATCTTCGCGAAGCCCTTCTCGATAATCCCGATGACGACACTAAATACTGGGCTACCATTATTTTGGGCAGGATAGGCGATACCGCCATTCCAGTCCTGATAGATATTCTCGCCAGCGCCGATAAAGATCTGAAAATATTCGCCGTAAGGGCACTTTCAGATACCGGCGACAGCCGTGTGATACCTCATATAGTTAAATCCCTTGGCGATAAATCATGGTCCGTCCGTAAAAATTCCGCGGCCGCCATGCAAAAATTCGGCGAGCGCGCTATTCCGCTTCTTATAGAAGCGCTCAGTTCGACGAATGAGGATATAAGATATTGGGCCACTAAAATATTCGGTGATATGGGTGATATCGCGATAGATCCCCTTATAAAAATATTGAAATCCGAAAATAAGGATATGCGTTTTTTCGCGACGCTTGCGCTTTCAAAAGCTCAGGATATCCGCGCTATCCGTCAGCTTATAAATTGCTTCCGCGATGAATCATGGACCATCAGAAAAAGCTCGGCCGACGCTCTCGAACAGATAGGTGAAAAAGCCATCGAGCCCCTTACAATAGCTCTTTCTCATGAAGATAAAGATGTCCGCTATTGGACCACCAGAGTGCTTGGAAAGATCGGCGCGAAATCGATCCAGCCCGTGCTCAGGCTTTTAAAAGACGACGATACGGAAATCCGCCATCTTTCTAAAAAAATACTCGCTAATATCGGCGCCTGCGCGGTCGATCCTCTGATCAAAATATTAAAGTTAGACGACAAAGATATGCGCAAAAATGCCGCCGAAGCGCTTGGCGAAATCAAATCGGCCGACGCGGTCGTGCCGCTTATCGAAGCTATGGGCGATGAATCATGGTTCGTAAGAAAAACCGCCGCCGACGCCCTTACTAATATCGGAGCGATCTGCATACCTCAACTCACGCAATTTTTAAACAGTCCCAACGAAGATATAAAATACTGGTCGACGGTCGTTCTGGGTTCCATCGGTAAAGAAGCTATCGAACCTCTTATAGACGCTATGCGCTCGGATAATAAAGAGGTTCGTTTTTTCGCCGCCGAAGCGCTTGGAAAAATAAAAGACACGAGAGCCATTCCTTATCTTCTTGAAGGGCTTCACGATAAATCCTGGCCTGTTCGGAAAAGCGCCGCTGACGCTCTTGAAGAGATCGGAGAGCCTTCGATAGGCCCGCTGATAAAAGCGCTTAAAAATGAAAACAACGATGTCCGCTACTGGACTAAAAAAGTGCTCAGAAATTTCGGTGATCTGGCAATAGCGCCTCTTGAACACTATCTCCTCGAAGGCGATGACGATCTTAAGATATATGCCGCCTACGCTCTTGGCGAAATACGCGATGAACGTTCGCTGCCGGTTCTTTTGAAGGCGTTGAACGATGGAAATGAATGGGTTAGAAGGTACGTCGTTTCGGCTCTCGCCGAGATCGGAAAGGCTTACGTCGTACCCTCTATACTTGAATCGATGAAGCGCGAGACGGATGAAATGTGCACTCTTAACATCAAGATAATAAAAAGATTTGGCACCGTAGCTATCGCCGATATTTTAAAATTCGTCAGCGAGGAAAACGAAAGGCTGTCAAACTATCTTCTCGGCATATTAAAAAGTTTCGGGCAGGAAGGCGTTTCTGAGATCGTAAATAATTTCGACGTTTATGGCGAATCCAGATTCGCCGTTGAAAAATTGTCGCAGGTACTCGAACTTATTGGTCAGCCCGCGATTGAACCTCTGCGGAAGGCTCTTAGCGGCGCGTCCGATAATGCTAAACTTTCCGCTTTTTTAGATAAAATAATAAAAAACATTATGAAAAACGCTAAACCGGTGAAATAAAAGAATAAAGGTTATAAATAGCTTTTCGGTATAAATGAAAAATAACGGCGGAATTTTATCCGCCGTTATTTTTTTAATTTTAAATTTATCATAAAAGTATGTCTTTTTGCTACTTGTTAAATCTTTCACATGAAATTTCGGCTTTGTTCCACGATTCGCGTAACTTCGCAAGAAGCGTCTCGCGCATTATTTCATGTGCTGTTTTTGGTCCCATGCGTTCGTCCGTCATTGTCATATGTTACTGCTTCTCCTTGTTTATTTTGTCGCCTGAAGCATTTCACGCAGAACTGCCTTGATGACCACATCGACTTTGTCGCCTTCGTGAGCCTGATTAAATTTGTTTCTTGTTCCATAAAGATTTCCGAGAGTTAAAACATAATTAGACATTTTTAAATCCTCCATACTTCGTAGTTTTGATCGCTACTATACTTACTCATCTTACATGTTATACATATCGGAATAAATATGGAATGGGTTAAGGATTAATTATATCTTTTCTCGGGATATTTTTGAAAAGTGGCACCCGCAGTATTTTTGTCTGTATATAAAATACTTTTCACACAGAAGAACGCTTTTTTTAAAGCCGTCCTTTTTTTTAAAATCGAATTCCATGAATTTGATGTTTTCATATCTTTCGGCGATAGCGTTGCCTATTGAATTGATGACTTTAACGTTTTTATGCGGGCTCGTCGAAAGCGTCGTTCCCACATAGGAAAATCCATTTTGCGAAGCGTATTTGAATGCTTTTTCAAGCCTGAGTTCGAAACACTTTACGCATCTTGCGCCGCCCTCCGGCTCCTGTTCCAGTCCTTTTATAAATTGAAGAAAGACTGAATAATCCGACCGTATCGTAACATAAGGCGTTTTGAATATTTCGGAGATTTTAGGCAGTTCGCCGAGCCTTTTTTCATATTCTTCGTCGGGATGTATATTAGGATTATAAAAAAAACCAGTCAGATAATCGTTTCCGGAAAGATCAAATAAGGCCGGGGCCGCGCATGGCGCGCAGCATATATGCAACAGCGTTTTTTTATCTATTTTTTCAGGCACTTTCATTGCCGTTCCTCTTTCCAGCCTTCTACTTTATGCAGCTGCTTTCCGAAATGACGGAAAAATTAGTGCATTCCTTCTTTAAAAATAGCGGCCGGGCCTTTTCAAAAAAAGTCATAAAGAAAATGTCCTCGGCAATTCCCGGAACTTCATCGATCCATAATATATCGCCGCTTTTACATTCGGTGAGTTTGTAGCGCATGTTTACGCGTGAATAGTTACGGTATTCGATATCTCTGCGGTCGTCGGAGTAGCTTCGTAAATTAAAGCTGTATCCGTTCCACGAGTTCATTTCCGAGATGGCGATATTTAAGAAAGCGTAAATTTTAAATTTATCGTGCAGGATATTTGATATTTCAGGCGTCATTAAAAAATTTTCGTCGGTTTGGCCTATTGATTCAAAAATTTTTTTAGCTTCTTCCCGCCCGTAAAGTTTTATATTATAGAAAGAATAATAATACCTTATACGCGTTTCTATCGAATCGAGATATGCCTTTTTTTCACCGTCGTCTAACTTGAAATTGGCCTCGTCTAAAATTACGGGACTTTTTAAAATTACACTTATTTCTTCCGAATTTCCGCTTTTGGAATTTTGCGCTTTTATAGGCGCGGCCGAAAAATTACAAAATTTCTGGATCGAATCTTCCAGCGGCTTGAAAGAATTTATGTTAGCTTTATAAGTCTGGCCCTGGTATATTTGAAAAAAGTTAAAAGTACTTGAATCACAGGCGAAAACGGATATCGCCGTGAAAAAAACGAAAAGAAAAGCCGCTGCGGTGGTTATCGTGATTGGCGTTAATATAAGTTCGGCCAGATTTTTATATTTCATATTACACTAATATACTTAAGTTTTTATTTTAATGTTGCGGTGGATAAAGTCATAATTTTGAAATTATTTCCGTTATTTTTTTATATGATGAATCGTCTTTTTCATCGCCGATTAAAGTTAAGAGTCTGTTAAATGTGTCTTTTGCGTTTTTATTGTCCTTTTGTCCGATATACGCCATTGCCAGGGTGAAAAGTATTTCACGGTTATCGGGAATATTTTTAAGCGCGGACGTGAGGGTTGATACCGCGTTTGGAAACTGATTGGCGTTCATGTGCATCTGGGCGAGGGAAATGTAACTTCCGATAAAGCCCGGGTTGAGTTTAATTACCCTGTCATAGCATGTTTTGGCCGCGGCGAGATTTTTTTGGAATTCATATACGCCGCCGAGAGCCTGATAAGCTTCGGCGAAGTTCGGGTTTAATTTTACGGCCTTATAAAAATATCTGAACATCTCATCGACGTTTTCCATCGCTTGATAGCATAATCCCGCTTTGAATGTAACTTCATAGTTGTTCGGAGATTCGGCGAGCGCCGCCTTGAATTCCTCCGCGGCCCCGCGGTAGTTGCTGGTCTGAAAGTACAAATTGCCAAGCGTTTCTCTTGCTTTGATGTTTTTAGGCGAATTTTTAGTTATAATTGAAAGTTCGGTTATGGCTTCGGAGAAAAAATTAAGTTCGATAAATTTTTCGGCCGTTTCACGTCTTAGTTCGTATTTTTGAGGCTCGAAAAAAATGGCCTTTGCGTAGTAATTTTTGGCGGCGTCCGTTTCCTTCAGCGCGAGAAGGCACTTTGTCATGAGGTAATAGCTTACGCCGTTGGCTGTATCGTTATCTATGGAATTTTGAAGCGCGGTCCTTGCTTCCTCGAAATTTCCCTTTGAAATAAGAAGTTTTCCGTATTCCTGCTGTATGGAAGCGTTTTTATCGTTTTGAGCGATGCCGTTTTTAAGGGTTTCCAGAGCTTTTGCCGTATCGTTTAAAGCCGTTTGAGCCCGTGCGAGAGTGAGATACGCCTCGGTAAAATCGGGGGAAAGCTTGACGGCTTCGTTCGCGAGCTCGGCCGCTTCCTTTGGATTTGATGAGTCCATGCTTTTTAAAGCTTTCTGGTTGTAGGCTACGGCCAGAAGTTTCTTCGCGATGGGATCGTCCTGGTTTTTTTCAAGCTCCTTTTTTAATTTTAAAATACTGTCGTCAAGATTGAGCTTTTTCAGCTGGCTTGCGGCTTCAAGCACGTTCCGGGAGACCATTTCATTTTCGATGGCTATCTTTTTATCTTCCTTTATTATCGGCTGCGGATATTTAAGTTCCCATATCGCGTTGAAGACTACCACGAAAAAAAACAGTATTACGGACATAATAGCCGCTTTTTTCAAGTAGTTTTTAATATTCTGGCGCTTATCTTCGTCGTCTAACGTTTCTTGCAGGAGCGTGAATTTTTCTTTCAAAAATTTTAATAATTTCGCGCCGTAAAATTTTGCTTTTGGAATGAAATCGTCAGGCGGAAGCTCCTCCAGCAGGGACATTTTTTCTTTCTGATCTTCGCTTATAGGCGGCGGCGCCTCGACGACGCCCATTTTTTTCAAGGTATCCGCGGCCTGGTCCTTTATGATTTTTTCCGCGTCGTTCTTGCAGTTTTTGATAAGTTCAATGGCCTCCGCCGTTTTTATTTCGGATAGCACGTAAATGGCCGAGCTTCTTATCCAAGGTTTTTCAGAGGCTACGAGTTCGCGCATGCGTGACATGACCATAAGGCCTATGTCCTTTTTTTTGTCGGAGAATTTCCAGAGCGCCTTGCATACGTTGGCTTTTACACGCGAATCTTCATGGAATAAAAGCAGCGTGAGCGGTTCGATGGCTTTTTCCGATCCAATGTTTTCAAGAGCTTCGACGGCGTTAGCGACCATTCGCGTGTCGGCGTCAGTAGTTAACTCGAGTATCCGGTCGACGTGTTTTTCGTCGCATAATTTCCCGAGAACGCTTACTATGATTGATTTTACAAGAGGACTGGTTTCGGCCGCCATATCGGCGAAAAGCTTATCTATTTTAGATCTGTCTTTTATTTTTTCGATATTTTTTATTTTGAGTATTTTGTCTTTTATTTCTTCGCTGAGTTCGCTCGCCGGTATTTCGGCTTCGGTTTTTTGAAATTTCGTGGTGAGCTTCAATATGGATTTTTTCGCGTAAAAACGCACCGCCGAGCTCGGATCGACCTTGAGCCTGGTTAAAATATTTATGGCGGTTTCGTCGTCGATGTCTCCGAGCTCGATGACAGCGTTCAACCGTGTCTTTTCGTCATCAGAGGAAATATCGACAAGATAATCGTCTATCTTTTTCTTCATGATCAATCACCATTCTAAAAAATCTTTTAAACCGATGTTTTTTTAAAAATATTGACAACGTTTAAAAATAATGGTAAAAATAACAACTTAGTGAAGTAAAATAATAAAACACGTGTGAAGTATACCTCTATTTAAATTTATGATACCATAATAAAGAGTGAAAGTAAATATGCCAAAATCACAACATTTAAAAATTATTTATTTTATGCGTTTGCTGGCGGCGTTTTTTTGCTTATGCCTATTGCTTTCGGCCGGACGTTCCCTTGCCGGGAAAAATAGCGATCCTATAAGAAACATAGAATTAAAAAGCCGCCTTACGTGCGCTAAAATAAAGAAAAAACTGACTTCGGCCCGTGAACTTTATATGGTGGAAAATCCCGCTTCCAGGACGCTTGAAGTCAGGCTTGTGGATATAGTTAAAAGCGGCTATTTAAGGTTTGAACCGGTATGCCCTGAAGGCGGTAAATATAGTCTCGATACTTTCGGCGTGATTCTTTGCTCTAAATGCGATGCCCAAACAGCTCCGTTGCCTGAAAAAACGAATGAGCGAAGCGTGCCCGAAACCGCTGGGACGACGGAAGCGGAAGTGAAAAAAAGCGCCGCCACTCTTGAATCGAGTATAAACCGCTATCTTAACAAAGACGATGCTGTAGTCGCGTCTATTGGCGAGGAGCAGGCCAGGAAAGAAAAAATAGAAACGGCAGAGGTCTCGGCGCCGCGGGAGCAGGCTTTGCCTCAGGATAATTTTTTGGCGGGAACGGAAGAATCGAAAGCCGGCAATCCGTCGGATGGAACGGAACAGATCCCGCCTCCGCAGGAAGGAATGAGCCTCGCAAAAGGCGCTATGGATTTTCATAATGAGGCTATCGGCCATGCCAGACGCGGTGAGGTTGAACAGGCCCTTGAAAAATTCCAGAAAGCTATCGAGCTTGTTCCTTCCTCGTTTACATACCATTATAATTACGCTCTTTATCTGGCAAAAATTGAAAGCTACGATCAGTCTTACGTCGAATTTCAGCGCGCCATGCGTTTGAATCCAACGAACAAAAAGGTAAAAGATATGATCGAAAAATTGAAAAAGGCCATTTCTACGAAATGACCCGATTCAAGAGATTTTTTTATGGAAATAAGAATGCCGGAATTTTGATTTATAAAACGAAAGGAAGCCCTATCCTTGATTTTTCAAGAAAAACCGGCAGCATTTTATAAAGCGGCGAATTATTGGTTAGTTTCTGCGAAGGGAGAATATTAAACCGCTTGTTTGCCATGTCTATAGAGCCTATGACCTCGACTTCCATGAATAACTTCGAACCGATCGCGGGTTTGTCCTTAAGTGAAACTACCCATGCGTCGCCTTTTCTTGTTTTTATTTTAAAGCCCATGTAAGGAGATCCAGTGCCTGTGGGTATTTCGGTGAAGCCGGGTCGCATTTCAAGTATCTTTCCGGATATCATTATAGCCGAGCCGTCGAGTTTCGTCATTTTTTGTTTTACCATGGAAACGTCGTAAGTTACGCCGAATCTCATAATGGCCCATAATATAACGGCCGCGCCGACCATAAGTATTATTGCGTTGCCGACGAATCCGTCCATGAAACCATTGTTTGTTTTGCGTTGCGAAAAGCTATTCAAAATTTCCTCCTGTTTGATCGATCCCCTTTATTTATTACGGTCCACCTGCGCTATGGCGTCCTCTGAAAGTTTATAAAGGGGAGAACCTTTCGGCTCGAATTCCTGTATTTTGAGGAACAACTTGCGGGCGTTGACTCTATCTTCGGCTTTATTTCTGTTGAAATATACTATTCCAAGGTTGTAAATAGCGAAAGAAAAGTCCGGTTCTATTTTAATGGCCGCTTCAAGGTGTTTTGCGGCTTCGTCGAGTTTCAGTTCATTCATAAGGGCGAAGCCAAGGTTGTTTAGCGCCATGACGTGGGATGGATTAAGTTTTATTGCGGAACGGTATTCAACGAGGGCTTTGTCGCGCAGATCCGTTTTATCGTAGAGGACTCCAAGGTGGTAATGAGCTTCGGCGTACGTCGGGTCTATTTCTATGGCTTTGCCGTAATTTTCCTTCGAATTTTTAGAATCGCCCTTGAAATAGTACATGTATCCCATAGTATCATAAGCGGCGGCATTTTTGGAGTCTATCTGTATAAGATATTCGCAGATCTTTATAGCCTCGTCATATTTATGAAGGTTCTTATAGCATTCGATAAGGTTGAAATTATATATCTTATTTTTGGGTTCGATATTTACGGCTTTTATAAATAGTTTTGCCGCGTCGGTGAAATTGGAATCCTGTAAAAGCACCATTCCCCAATCGTTAAAAGCGGCGGCGAATCCCGGTTCAAGATCGACGGTTTTTTTGAACATCTCCATGGCTTTTTCGGCTTCTTTTTTTATCAGGAAAAGAAGGCCCATGTTGTAGTTAGCCAGCACTTGAACGTTTCTGGGCCCTTTTAACGCTTTGTTGAAATAGTCGGCGGCCGCGTCATATTTAGCCTGTTTTAAGTTCACAAGGCCGAGCGTGATATAGGCGGAATAGTTTTTAGGGTTGATCGTGATGGCTTTCAAAAGGCATTCGCTCGCTTCGCTGACGCTTTCGAGACGATAGTATATTTCGCCTAACGACGTCAGAGCTTCTGCGAATGAAGGATTTATGGTGACGGCTGTTTTAAGCTCGCGAAGGCCGTCATTGTATTTTTCGAGTCCTATGTATGAAAGGCCCAGATTATAATGCGCGGTAGCCGAATCGGGATTCAAAGACAATGACATTTTGAGCATTTTTGCGGCGCGTTCATAATCGCCCTTTCGTGACATTATAAGGCCGATGTTCTCGTATGCGTTTGAATATTCGGGGTTGATCTTTAGTATCGCTTCGAACTGTTCGAGAGCTTTTTCGAGGTCGCCTAAAACGACGAACATCGCGCCCAGATTATTTCTGCACTGGGTGTTTTTGGGGTCGGCGGCTATGGCCTTGAGATATGTGCGTTTCGCTTCCTGATAATCGCCCTCGTTTATGAGCTTTTCGGCTTTATCTATGAGCGTCTGAGTTTCGCTTGAAGCGGCGAAAACGGTTCCTTTAAAAGCGACCTGCGTGACCGCGATAATTACAATAAAAAATATCAGAACGAATTCTTTATGCATAACCCCTCCATATTTTATATATTATAAGTTTTCTTCTTTTATTTATAGGCGTGATTGAATATATTATAAAAAAGTATATTTGTCAACAATTTAAAGTTCAAATTTTAAAATGAAAAATAAAATTACGCCTATTTTTCTACAGTAACGGCTTTTGAAAATGTGGAATTTTTCTTCGTTTGTCCGTTTGGAAAACTCAAGTTGTAATTAAAAAACTCATGGTAATTTAAATTTGCCGTAGTTCTAGCCTGAAAAGTCTTGAAATTATAGCTGGTTTGCATGCCGCTGTGTATAACATGCAATCGGACCGGATAAAACGGCATGAAAAATGCAGATTTAACTTATGAATTTTTGCAAGAAAACCAAAACATTTTTTTATCATGTTTTAGACTTATGGAGGTGCTCATTATGTTCAGATTGGATAAGTTTACGATAAAAGCAAGAGAAGCCGTCGAAACCGCCGCTTCTATCGCTACGCGTCATTCGCACCAGGCGGTTGACGCGCCGCATCTTCTGCTCGCGCTCCTTGAGCAAAAGGATGGCATAACGATACCGATGATGAGGCGCATGGAAATAGATACCGAAAATCTCAAAAAAAAGATCGCCGTCGAACTGGAAAAGCTGCCGAAGGTCACGGGGATGGCGTCTAACGCTTATATGTCAGTCGAACTTTCGGCGATATTTGAAAGTTCGATCGAGGAATCGCTCGCGATGAAGGATGAATTCGTTTCTACCGAGCATATCCTTCTCGCGCTTGTCAAATCGGGCGGCGCGGTTTCCAGAATGCTTTCTTCGGCCGGCATTACCGCGGGAAGAATATATTCCGCGCTTAAGGCCGTCCGTGGAATGTCCCGCGTGACCGATGAAAATCCCGAGGAAAAATATGAGGCGTTGAAGCGATATACGAGGGATCTTACCGACCTGGCCAGAAAGCAGAAACTCGATCCCGTGATAGGCCGTGATAACGAAATACGCCGCGTTATACAGGTGTTATCGCGCCGTACCAAGAATAATCCCGTTCTCATAGGCGAACCTGGCGTTGGAAAAACCGCTGTCGTCGAAGGTATAGCCAGGAGAATAGTTTCGGGCGACGTTCCCGAAGGGCTTAAAAACAAAACCATAGCGGCTCTCGATATGGGAGCGCTTATAGCGGGAGCTAAATTCCGCGGTGAATTCGAGGATCGTCTGAAGGCCGTTATTAAAGAGATCGAGGACGCCGACGGCAACATAATACTTTTCATAGACGAGCTTCACACGCTGGTCGGCGCGGGCGCAGCCGAAGGCTCGATGGACGCTTCGAATATGCTTAAACCGTCCCTTGCCAGGGGCGCATTGCGCTGTATCGGCGCGACCACTCTCGATGAATACAAAAAATATATAGAAAAGGATGCGGCTTTCGAACGTCGTTTTCAGCCCGTTCTCATTAACGAGCCGAGCGTCGAGGAAACGGTTTCGATACTGCGCGGGCTTAAGGAAAGATATGAGGTGCATCACGGCATCAGAATAAAAGATTCGGCCCTCGTGGCCGCCGCAAAATATTCGGACCGCTATATTTCGGACCGCTTTTTGCCTGATAAAGCGGTAGATTTGATAGACGAGGCCGCTTCAAGACTCAGAATCCAGATAGACAGCATGCCTTATGAGCTAGACGTAGTGGAAAGGAAAATAATTCAGCTTGAAATCGAGCGCGAAGCGCTTAAAAGAGATAAAGATGACGCCGGCGCTATGGCAAGGCTCGAAAACATAGAAAGGGATATCGCTGAATTAAAGGATGAGTCAAAGGGATTAAAGGTTAAATGGGAAAACGAAAAACGCATAATACAAAAACTTGGCAGAATCAATCAGGAAATAGAGCAGAAAAAACTTCTGGCTGAGAAAGCCGAACGTGAAATAAATCTGCAGCGGGCCGCTGAACTTCGTTATGGCGACATAGTTACGCTCGAAAAGGAATCTAAGGCGTGCGCCGCTGAACTTGAAAAAATGAAGGAAGAAGGGCGTCTTTTAAAGGAAGAGGTCGACGAAGAAGATATCGCGAAAGTGGTTTCTACCTGGACGGGGATTCCCGTCACCAGAATGACTGAATCTGAAACCAGGAAACTGCTTGAGATGGAAGAGCATATGAAAGAACGCGTTATCGGGCAAAATGATGCCGTAGCGTGCGTCGCCGATACGATAAGGCGTTCCCGCGCCGGATTGAAATCGCCGAACAAGCCGCAAGGCGTTTTCTTATTCCTCGGCCCGACGGGTGTCGGAAAGACGGAGCTTGCCAAGACTCTTGCGAAGGAGCTTTTCGATACCGAAGATGCGATGGTGAGGATTGACCTTTCTGAATTTATGGAAAAACATTCGGTGGCAAGGCTTATCGGCGCGCCTCCCGGTTACGTCGGATATGAGGAAGGCGGATATCTGACTGAAACTGTCAGACGGAAACCTTATTCCGTCATACTCCTGGACGAGGTTGAAAAAGCCCATCCGGACGTTTTTAATGTTTTTCTTCAGATATTCGATGACGGCCGTCTTACGGATGGCAAAGGCAGGACGGTCGATTTCAAAAATTCGGTTATAATCTTGACCAGTAATATTGCCGGTGCATGGTTATATGAGAACAGTGAAAAACCTTTGAGCGAGCGGTCCGAGTACGCCATGAACGAACTGAAACGCTATTTCAGGCCTGAATTTATAAACCGGCTTGATGAAATAATCGTTTTCAATTCGCTCGATCGTGAATCCATGAAAAATATAGTGAAATTAAGATTAGCGGAGCTGGGCGGACTCGTTTCGGAAAAAAACATAAAATTAGAATTTACTGACGGCGTGATAAAGCATATTGTGGATACGGGTTTCAGTCCGCAATTTGGAGCGCGTCCGGTCAACAGGGTGATAGAAAAATCGATAAAAGGCCCTCTGGCAATGAAAATATTAAGCCGCGAGATAATAGAGGGCATGAATGTGAAATGCTTGATGTCGGGCGATGAAATAAAATTTAAATCGTTCGGAACTGAAGTTGCGTTAAAAGCATAACATTTTCTGTATAAATAAACCTCAAAATGCCCGCCTTGGGAGTTTTATATTTTCAAATTATATTAAGCCGCGAAGCAATCCGCTGAAATTACATCGAGATTGCTTCGCTCGCTAATTACGCGCAAGGTTTTTTATTCTATATATCTTCCGGCTGCCGTGCAGAAATCTTTCGATTTTTTTCCGGCCGCTTCTTCAATAGCGCTTGAAATATCGATAATTTCTGGCGTCTGTTGAAAATTTTGAAATTTCAAGAGAAATATCCGCGAAAAATGAAATTTATTCTGTTCGTCGCCGCCCTGGGTGGAAACCATCAAAAGGTCCGTTCCTATCCAGTCGGTGTAAGTGTGGCATGCTTTGGTGACTCCTGAAAATCTGGCGTCGTATTTGACGAAATCCGCTGCGTTAAGCGAAAGTGGTATGTCGGCCGGTTCAGACCAGCCGTTTCCGTTTTTGGAAACGACGCTCAGGCCGCCTGTTCTTGAGCAACTGCAGACTACGTTTTTGCCGTCAGGATTTATCGCTGCGTGTCCGAATCCCGCCTGCCGCGTTATCGCTGAAAATTCCGTTCCGTCGGTTTTTATGAACCCGAGGCCGGCTCCGCCCTTCTTTTCCTTGCGGTGAAAAACGATCCATGATCCGTCCGGTGAGACGGTCGGATCCTCTACCGCTTCAGAGCCGTGCCGCTCGTCGGCTATTGTGGCAAAATTGCCTAAAACCGTCTGTCCGCTTCCGAAAGTGATGGGCGCTTTGACGATCTGGCGGGACCCCGGCTTCATGAACGAAAAAATTATGCTTTTTCCGTCCGGGCAGAAGCAAGGGAATCGCGATTCGCCGCTGAGCATATCGTCGCTTCCTTTGTTCATGTCGATAATGCGTATTTCGTTTCCGCGGGGTCCGCGGATATTGGTGTTGGTAAGGTTGTATACGGCATAAGACCCGTCGGGGGATAGCGCCGGGAACCATTCAGCTTTCGCTGGCGTCGAAGTGAGGCGTTTAAGGTTTGACGCTTTTTTCGTTTCAAGATCGAACGTTACGCGGAATAGGTCGGCTCCGCTCGCGTCCTCGCGGTAGCATCCTCCGGGACTTTCAAGGTTCGAAGCGAAAATCATCTCGATCTTCCCGGTTTTATTCACCGGCCTGGCGTTTCCCTGAACGGGAATAGTTTCTTCAGCCGGTTTTTCATGTTTTCCGTTTTTTGGCTCTTCGCCTGAAAGTCTGACCGGCTTTACCGTCCAGAGCTGGCCTTTGGTATAGCATGACGGCTGGGCCGCCTTCGGTTTGAAGAGCAGGTCGAGGCATGCCGCGTATGGCGGATATGCCGACGAAGGGTTTATGTTGACGGTTTTAGCCTGACCGCTTTTTATCATGGTTAACGCTTCGGACATGGCGTAAAGCATTTCCGCGGAATTCAATTTTTTTCCGTCCACCGTTATCTCCGCCGGAACGAACCTGTCTTCTTTTGACGAATCCCATTTTGAACAGATGTTTTGGGCCTCGCCTGCAATAGCGGATAATGAAACTTCAGCCGGAGCTTTTAAAAACGCGTCGCCGCTTTCCGTGATCGGACCGTATAATGCGTTGCATGAAACGCTTTCGGGAAGCTCTCCAGCCTTTTTATATTCGCATAAACTCCTGGCCAGCGCCTCGAAACCGTCGGTCAGTGAGAACATGCGCGAACCGGCTTTTATCATGTCGGGCGGACCAGCCTTCCAATTTTTTAGTATATAATCCGATATCAGCGTCAGATCGTCCTTTGTCGGTTTATATGATTTTTCAGGTTCGAAATTTTCCGCGAGAGTGTCGCCGCTAACCCATTTGCTGCCAGGGTTCGCGGGAAAGAACCGCTCGTTCAAATATTTCACGGTTTCTCCGGCCGCGTCTCCGTCGAGTTTGCTAAATCCCATGACTAAAAGGCGCGGCTCGTTCCTGTCCAGGCGGTTGAGTTTATTTATATATGGCGGGTGCCATGATGCTTCGCCCATATCGTCGCCCTTACAGATTATTCTGCCCATATGCCAGAAAATGCTCACGTTCTTTCCGGCTATGCCCATTATCGTATCGGCCGCCGAATCCACCTTGAAAATTTTAAGCGCGTGCAGCGCTATGGGTACGGCCGGCTGATCGAAGCCGAATCCGCTCATTTTGCGGAACGCATAACCTACCGGGGCGCTTTCGAGAGCGTGGCTGGGCATCATGGAAACGTCGCGCCCGAAAGCTTCTTGGACCAGCTTGAGGCCGCCCGTGCGGCTTTTATCCGTTTGCGAAGCGTTTTTCCTGTTGAGCATACGCATAGGTTCGTCGATCTTGTATGGAACCATGTGGGAATATCTTTCGGTGACCTCGCGAACGGCGGCATCCCATTTTTGACCCGTGGTCAGCGACCACTGTCCGTTATAACCCTGCGCTTCCCTCAGATAATAAGCTTCCGCGCAGAGATCGGATCCTACCGGATACGGCCCGTGCGTTTCTTCGCCGTGGTATCCAAGCGGCAGTTTATATGAATTTATGAGTTCGAATATTCCAGGATCGTCTTTTTTCAGCCTGTCCACGAGAATTCCGTCAAAAAATAAAGTTCCCGGTATATTGTTTTTATGGAAAAATTCCGCGATGTTTCTCACTTCTTCGGGCTTGGCGTAATAACCTCCAGGGCCCTCGTAATGATGAGTAAAAGCCATCACGAAAACTGGTTTTTCGCCGGTCGATGGCGCCTGAAACTCTGAACTTTTTACCTTCGGTTTTTCCTGCTCCGCATTGTTTTTATCTCCAGGCCTTTTTGGATTGCGGCCGCGGCGATTCGCCATATCAGGCCTTTTTTCTCCCAGCTTCGATTCTAATTCCTGCCGCTGGTTTTTAACCGGTTCGGGTTCGATTTGTTTTAATGTGTTTTCAGAAGCTCCGCGCAGGCTTTCTAAAGCCTCGTCAATAAGTTTAGCCGCGGTTTCGTTATCGCCGTTTTTGGACGCCTGAAAAGACTTGCGATCTGCTTCTTCCGCTTTCGTCGTGTCCACGCCCTGTTTTTTTGCCGTTTGGATGGCCCGCTTTAAGGCCTTGATTTTTTGCATCATGCCCTGGCCTCCCGAAGGAGCTGCGGTTATATTAGTTTCAAACGCCAGAACGATCATAAAAGCTATCGTTGAAATTAATATGATGGCTGGTTTAAAATTAAACGAAAATTTCATTGAAAGTTCCTCCATGTTTTTTCATTAATATTTTTCATCATGCCGATCGCATCGCGTGTGCGGGTTTAAATCCATAAACGTCTGCATACCTTTAATTTAGAGGGCGAAGAAAGCGGAAAAATACCATCAGTTTATCATTTTATATCATATTTTCTCATAAATCAACTTATTTAATTTATCTTGATTTTGGAGGATGAAAATAGTAAAATTGGCTTATGAAAAAAATATCGCTGACGCAAAAAAAAGAAAACGAATTTAAATACGCAATAGGCATAATGACGGGCACTTCGATGGATGGCGTTGACGTTCTGCTCGTTAAGATCAAGGGTACGGGGGTCAAAACACGCTACAATGAAGAAATATTCGTTTCTTTGGATATTCCCGCGGAGATGGCTTCGAAAATGCGAGCGATTATATCTGAAAAACGCGCAGGCCTTGAAGATATATGCGTGCTTAATTACGAGATTTCTAACCTATATCACGATTCCATATTACGGCTTTGCGAAATGTATTCGTTCGATAAAAAAAACATAGACTTTATAGCTATTTCGGGGCAGACATTTTTTCACGTTCCGGGCAGGGCGACGTTGCAGCTTGGCGATGGCGCATATCTTTCCGGGCTCGCCGGTATTCCGGTCGTATGGAATTTTCGCGCGACCGATATCGCCGCCTCCGGTCAGGGCGCTCCGCTCGTGCCTTATCTTGATCATGTTCTCTTCTCTAAACTTAAAAAAAACGTTTTACCTCTTAATATAGGCGGAATATCAAATATAACTTATATACCGTCCGACGGCGACTTTAATAAAATAATCGCCTTTGACTGCGGTCCCGGCAATATGATAATCGACAGGCTCGTCATGGAATATTCAGCGGGCGCCGCCGCTTACGATAAGGATTCGCGTATAGCCGAGTCCGCGAATTTTTCTGAAACTATTTTCAAATTCATGCTTTCACATCCGTATCTGGAAAAAGCTCCGCCTAAAAGCACCGGCCGCGAGGATTTTGGCGATCATTACGTCCGTTCGCTCATGACTTTCGGAAGGGAACGCGGGATCAGCCTCGCTGACATGATAAGAACGGCGACCGAATTTACCGCGTATTGCGTCGCCGAAGCGGTAAAAAAATGGGTCCTGCCGAAATGTCGTGATAACGATCCTGAAAACGGAGAAATGATAATGCCTTGCGCTGGCGGCGGCGCTAAAAACCCGATGATATTGGAAAAAATTTCGAAAATGCTTTTTCCGCATAAAGTTTCAGTGGTAAGATCCGAAGATATCGGAGTCTCTTCCGCTTCCAAGGAAGCTCTGCTCATAGCCGTCCTTGGCAATGAAACGCTTTATTTAAAACCTTCGAATGTTCCTTCCGCCACGGGCGCTAAAAATCCGGTTATTACCGGAACCGTTTCGATACCGTTTTCTTGATTTATTATTTTAATCATAAATAAAAAGGGTGAATTGAAATGACTAATTCTACGATAAAAAAATATTATGAAGCTCCTTATGTCCATGATTTTGAAGCAAAGCTCCTTTCACTTGAAAAAATATCGGTTAAAGGCGAAAAGGAAGAAACGGTAAAATTCGAGGCCGTGCTCGATCACACTTATTTTTACCCGGAAGGCGGCGGTCAGTTGTCCGATTGCGGTAAAATAGCGGGCGCCTCCATTGAATTTGTATATGAAAAAAAAGATGTTTCGGGCAATATAGTTATCCGCCACAGACTTTCAGAAGATCCTTCCGCTTCGATGAAAACAGGCGAAACGGTAAAATGTTCAGTTGATTTTTTTCGCAGGTTTCAAAACATGCAGGATCACAGCGGACAGCACATACTCTCGGAGTCTTTCATAAGAACCGCCGATCTTCATACTGTTTCGATGCACATGGGCTCCGATTTCATGACGATCGATCTTGCCGTTCCCGGCGCGGCGGCCGTGAAGAATTTCAAACTCGACAAATATATTCTTGACGCGGCTGAAGATATGGCGAATTCCATCATTTATAAAGATATTCCGGTCAAAACCTTCATGGTAAAAAAAGAAGAACTTTCAAATTACAAACTCAGAAAAACTCCTGAACTTGAGGATGAATATGTAAGGATAGTTCAGGCCGGGGATTTCGATACTTCCTTATGTTGCGGAACTCATGTTTCACGTGCCGGCGAAATAGGCGTTATCAAGATAATAGGCCAGGAAAAGGTGCAATCCGGAGCTAGAATAAAATTTTTATGCGGCGCCCGCGCCTTAGCCGATTACAGGGCCAAAACCTATATGATAAATGAGATCGCCGAATCGATGAGCGTAAAAGCGGCTGACCTTAAAAAAACCGTTGAAAGGCTCGAAGCGGAAAACAAAAATATATCCAAAACAAAAAGCGAGCTGTTCGAAAAATATTACGCGAAACTCGCCGATGAACTGGCTTCCGGTAAAAATATCGAAAACGGAATATATTATGAAGTTTTTGACGAAACGCCCTATCAGGAGATTGCCCGCGCCGGTCAGATATTTTCAAAATCAGCCGGACGGTTCTCGTTCATTTTCATTAAACCGGAATTATCAGGTGAAAACAAGGTTTTCAGATTCGTCATCGGGAAAACTCCTTCTTATGAAAAAGACGTAAAGTCCATATTCAATGAAATAATCCAGAAATATACCGTCAAGGGCGGCGGCAGCCCGCTCGTCGTTCAGGGTGGTAATATCGATATGGCGGCGCTCGAAGAATTCAAGGCTTTCGTGAGTGGAAAACTCGCCATTTAAAACACTTTTAAAAATTTTAAAAAAATAATAAAATTCATGGAATATTCCCATCCTCTCGATCGTTATATTTACGGGAAGAAAAAATGACGCAGCAAAGTTCCATCGACATATCGATAAACGAAGCGTATAAAAAAAGCGCGGCTTCGGGTTTCGAGCTTTTATATGAAACATACTACCGCCATGTCTTTTTCTTTCTTCTCAACCTTTCGTGCGACGATTCGCTTTCATTCGATCTGACCCAGGAGGTTTTTATCAAGGCCCACCATGAGGCGGGCATAGCCAGCTACAACATAAAGGCCTGGCTCTACAGGGTGGCGGCCAATGAATTTTACCAGAACCGCCGCTCTTACGCTTCAAAGATAAGATACTTATTGAAAAACGCTTTCAGATTTCTAACCGACGGGCCGGACCCCGGGGCCGAATTCACTGACGGGGCCATAGCGGGAGAGACGAAGACCAGGCTTCGCTCGGCGCTTCAAAAGTTAGGCGAAAATGACCGCGCCGTTATGATACTCAAATATTACGACGGACTTTCATATGAAGAAATAGCGAATGTTTTGAATATTGAAATCGGAACGGTCATGTCGAGGCTTTCCAGAGCCAGGGAAAAAATGCGGGAGATGATGGTTGATGACGGAGAATAACGATCTTGAAAAAAAACTCGGGTCGGCCTTTTCGGACCAGGCTTCAAAAGACTCGCTCTTGAACGTAAATGAAATTAAAGCCGCGCAATATAAAAAGATCATCGCGAGGCCGAATTACCTTCCCTATGCCATAATTTTAGCGCTCGTTTCGATAATCATATTCACCGCTTTCGAATCGGCCACGATGCCTCAGGCCATAAGAAGCGCGGGAGACCCTTCCATGACCGATGTTTCATACGCCCGCGATAATTTCACGAATTCGCTTTATTCCGCGTTTCAGTCGGGAAGAATGTCGGTCATATTCATCTTTCTTCTGTTTGAGGGGTTCGCGCTGTATGTCGGTTTTCTGATATTGGAATCTTTGCTGATGCTCGTTATATCGGTCTTCAGGTCGAAGGAAGCCAAAAATATAAAAATGTTTTTCTAACCGTGCCATCAACATAAATTAATTTTTGCCGCGGCGCCAGGCGGAAATTTTAATTAACGGAAATGATAAGGAGTGATCTGTATGAAGAATTATAACGGATGCGATCGCGGCAGGGTCCAAAAACTCTTCGTAATTATAGCCGTCCTTTGTTTTCTGGCGTTTCAATGCGTTTTAGTTTACGGGATACTGCTTATAACTAAAAATTCATTCGCCGGGCCCGAGTCGCCCAGGATCGTCAAGCGAAGCGCGGAAGAGGCCCGTACCGCAGCGAAGATCGTTGAATTATTCCGGTTTTACGAAAAAAACGATCTATATTTCACCAGATTCTACCACAGCTCTTACGAAACGGGCAAAAAAAACCTTGAGAAAAGTTCCGCAACGGCTGAAAACATTCTGGTCAAAAAATATGAGAAATCCCTCGAGGCGAATTTATCGACGATTGAAAACACTCTGATAAGCTATCTCGATACCGATTCAAATTCGACGTTGAGCGCTTTCCTTCTTGAAAACAGGGTGCTTATTTCCGAAAAATTCAATTACAGGGGTGAAAGGGTCGCGGCGCTGGCCCTTGGCGCTTACGCGAACTATAAAATTGAAAAGGGCGATACCGTGAAAGCCCTGGCCGCCGTCAACTCGCTTCTTTCGCTTTCGCTCATCGCGCAGAAGGGAAACGGCGGCGAAAAACACCTTCTTTCAGGCATGATAGCCATAGCGATAAAGAAAACGACCTGCGACTCGATTATGAAACTCATGAATTCCAGAACGCCTCTTTCCCCGGAAAAGCTGGCTTCTCTTATGGACAGGATCGAAAAATACAGTTTTCTTTATGACGATATATTCTCGATGATCGAGGATGAAAAGAACTTGCTTGACGAGAAGGCTTTCCGTGAATTTTTCGCGGATATAAAATCGCGCAGCAAGATCCAGTGGGTCGCCGCCAATCTCGCGATAGACCTTATGAACATTTATTACGGCGACGCGGTAAAACAGTATTCGAAGGCCATGGACGATATAATAGCTTGCAAAAGCTTGTCTTATAAGGAAACGATGTTAAAGCTGGACGCCTTTTTCGGAAAGATCGGAAAAATGAACAATTCCATAATCGAGCTTATAAATTCAGACATCAACCCCATGGTGCTTATGGCCGTTCCGAACGTTAAACGCGCCATAGAACAGCAGGTCATGTCAAAACTCATGATCAACGGGATCATATTAAGGGCTGCCATACAAAAGCGGATCCGCGCAGGAGCGGCCGTGCCCTCTAATATTGACGAGATCTCGAAACTGGACGAGCTGAAAAGGTTCCCTGACGTATGCAAGGACCTTTTCGCCGGCGCCCCTTTAAAATATTCCGTCAGTTCTACGGGTGAGGTTCTTCTTTATAGCGTCGGCCCCGACATGACCGACGACGGCGGAAATTTCGGATACATATATGAAGGCAGCGGTTTTCCAAATAAAGGATACGACCTGAAGCTTTAAAAATAATTATAGTGCAAAATATTTTATTCCCTGCCTTAAGGAGCGGATGCAATCCGCTCCTTTTTTATATCGTGCTTTTTTTACCCCCGTGACGGCCGTTTTTGAGAAATCATCGATATGCCGCCGTCCGGCGGTCATTAACCCGCCATTAACCCGCCAGTAATATATTGATTATTATAATGAGTTTATGGTATAATAAGTTTCTGCGACTTGCGCCGGTTGGCTCAAGGCTTGAATTCGTTACTCAAATATCGATAATAGATAAAGCATTAATGGAGGTAACTCATGGCAGACATAGCTGAAAATTTCCTCAAAGCCCACAAGGAAAAAGTCGACGAAATGCAGAAAAAGACCGTCGAACTTAAAAGGACGTTTGACGATTCCAAAAAGGAATATGAAAGCAAGCTTGACGATATGCTTTCAGTGGAAAAATCTAAAGGCCGCGCCAAAGAAGGAAAAAAATTCAACGTTGGCGAGCTGAAGGCCCTTGATTCAGCTATAGTTCAGGGGAAAGAATACCAGCAGGATATGCAGAGCCTCATTGAAGAACTTACGAATGAACTTGAAAATCTCGGCAGAAAGGTCGCCACGACGAAGGATTATCAGGGCCTCGAGAAATTCTGGGGCGCGATAGGCGCTACCAAATGGGCGAACGCCAGCCGCCTCGACAGGATAAAAACCCAGAATGTCGACGGTTCCATGAAGACCGTTTTGGCCTACGCTAACGGTACCGTGGAATCGCTCAATCAGCAGATCGCCAAGAACGCCGAAATGTATTCCGCTCTTACTCAAAAGGAAAAGATAATCGTCGAAAAGCTGAATGAGAACCAGCCTAAATATGAGCACTGGCGCGAAGAAGTAAGGCGTCTCGGCAAAGAGATCGAGGACGTCGACAGAAGGCTTCGCGAGGCCAATGAAACTGAAAGGCCCAAGGTGGAACAGGAAAAGACTACGCTTTCGCGTGAACTCGACCAGGCCAAGCTCAACGAAACGAGTTATTTTGAAATAGTTAAGAACGCGTCCGAAGCCGTATCATTGGTCCGCCATCATGCGCAGGGTTTTTATCAGGCGATAGACGCGCTTACCCAGTCAAAGATAAAAACCGCTGAAAAAATCGATAATCTTAAGGAAATATTCACCGGCATTTATCAGATTATGGAAACCGCCCTTGAAATAAAAGGCTTTTCAAGGATCGATTCGACGTTGAATTATCTCGCCGATAAGACGACGGAAACTCTTAATACGCAGCTTGAAGGCATACTCGACGAGACGATGGCGCGTAACGAAAAAAAGGTCATAGACGACGACAAAATGGTCAAATATATGGAACATCTTGGAAAGGTCGTTGAAAATTTTACGGATGGAATGAAAAAACAGCAGGATAAATATTCAAAAAAAGAGTAGACTGGATGAGCCCGGGTTGGATTAATCCGGATGGTGTATGATAGAAATGAATATTGAAGAAAAAACCCTGTTTGTAAATTCAATAAAGGAATCCAAGGATTGGGTTGACATAGGCATTACTTTGGCGAAATGGCATAAGTATAACGAAGCAATTAAATGCCTTAACCGCTCTATAGAGCTCGATCCCGCCAATGTCGATGCGGGTGATGCCGGGGTCAGGAGGTTGACCGCCGG
>CAZJFS010000036.1:0-32187 GCA_964545075.1 uncultured bacterium | reverse complement strand
GATGTAATAATCGCCGGCGGGAACGCTCACGCTGAAATCTGAGGGGCCAAGGCTTGCTCCGACGCCTAACGTCGAAGTGATAGGAACGCCCCTGTAATTGGTCGTCAGAGTGAAAGTACCGCTCATGTATTTAGAATTGGCGTCTTTTATTTTAATCGAGTCGCCGCCATCAAAACATCCGTTGTTATTGGAATCGAGATAAAGAGTTCCGGTAATTACGCCTTTTTTGGGATTTAAACTCACAGTATTATTCTCGGTTATGGGTATTCGCGCTATTTTGTTAACAGCAAACTCTGGGGTAGTTCCACCTAATTCGTTATAATAATGTTGCAGCGAACTCGACTCATAATTATTAGAAGTAATTAGCCATTCCGCCCTTAATGAAATAGGAACCAAATATCTATAAAAACCAGAAGAATCGGCAGTAAAAGTATATGTTTTGGGCATTTCTCTGTTTGTTACTGAAATAACTGCATTTGGTATATTATATTCGGTAACGGCGGTACCGGCATGAGCCGCAATGTAATCACTCACATATTTATCATTAACATATCCATTTTGACTGGTTGTTTGCATTGTAATGTAAACAACACCCAAGTCGGTAGTCTGCCCGGAACTGACCAAGACGTTAAAACTTATATCATTAAACAACAATGTATTTGCGGTAGCGCCCACGCCGGTCACCGCATGATAGATTTTAAGCACGTAACTTCCAGCCGGAATATTATCGATGGAAAAATCACCGCTGGTGGTTCCCGGATTCACGGACACGGGAACAGAAAGGCCGCCACCTGAGACCTGGGCCCAAACAGGATCAGCAAAGAAACTGTAGTTCAAAGGCAAACCGCTTATCGAATCATAGATTACGCCCTTGACCTTTCCAAGGTTAGGCGTCACTTCGATATCCTGTAATTTAAGGTTCGTGTTGACCGAAACGCTAACGTTCGAAAGATTCTTATAGCGCGGATTATTATTTATAAAATAGGGATCGGTATCGGCGATATTTAACGTGTAAGATCCGGTCGAACTCACCGGAACGCCGCTCAAAAGATATACGCCGAACGTATCCGTTACGCTCGAGACCCCCATGGCCTGTAACTGGACGCTTATTCCCTTGACGCCAATCTTGGTAACCGAGTCGATGATCTTTCCGGAGACGGTTTTAGCGTCTTTTGAAAGTTCGATGACGTCGGCGTTGACCTGCGCGCCTTCGGCGGGAGCGTCGGCGGTCATCGGAACGACCGCGTATCCAAGCGCCGATGCGTCGGCGATAAGCGTGTATGTAGTCAGGTCGGCCGATTTGGCAGGAATGCTGTCCAGAGTATAGCCGCCAGTATTGTCGGTCGTGGCGGTATAGCTCGAGGAACCTTGCACTTTGACTATTACATTCGCGATTCCGCTCTTGGAAATTGCGTCCACTACGCGTCCCGCTATCTTACCCTTCGGCTTATATAAACCTATATAAACGTTAGACGCATTGCTATTTTTTAATATCGGAACCGATTTCGAGCTGTCATTATAACCTGATTTAACTACCTTTATCAGAAGGTTCGAGTCGTTGCTGACGTCGACTTTATCGAGAAGGAAATATCCGAGGCCGTCGGTAGTGGCGGAAATGGTCGAGCCGTTCTGCGCAACGCTGACCGCCGCGTTATCGATAAGCGGTTCGTTGTCGAACGTGCCATTGCGGTTAACGTCTTCGAAAACGATGCCTGAAACGGTACCGGCCGATTGGGCCAGATCGATATTCAGATTCTGATATCCTTTAACGACGGTATAGTCGGCCGAATATGAGTTATACCTTGACGTAACGCCGGCCACCAGCGGATTCGCGGTGATCTTTATAGACGAAAGCGGAAGATTCGTAAGACTATAGGAACCATCGTTCTTGGTGACGTCGGTCGCGAGAGTCGTGGTCGACGACGTTCCGCCGCCGCCTTCTCCGCCCGTCTGAGCCAGGCTCGCCGCGGCCGAAACGGTTATCCCCGAAAGAGGCGTATCTCCGCCGGCGCCAGATTGAAAACCGGTGGAACCGTTAGTTTCTATATATATGTAGCCGGCTAAGGTCCCGTAGTCTTTTTTCAACTGGATATCGAAGGGCCCTACCGTCTGGCCATTATATGTAAGAGTTATGCCGTTCTTGAAAGTGGTGGCGTATCCCGACGCAGCGACCTGAATGGTATATGTCCCGATAGGAATATTCAAGAAAGTGAACTCGCCGGTGCCCGCCAATGAAGTAAACGGGTTCGTTATGCCCGTATAAGTAAAATTAGTGAGCGCGACCTGCGCCCCCGAAATTGGAAGGTTTGTGTCGGCATTGACGATCTTGCCGCGTATATAGCCTTTAAGCTTGGTTATCCTGGTTTTCGAATCGTCAATAGTGTTCACGCTCGAACCTTTAACGTTGATCGTCTGGGTAAGGCTCACGTAATCGCTCCTGCTGATTATCATGGTCATATCCTGGCCCGCCGTCATTTTACTCGTCGGGACGAACACGTTCGTAAACACGAATTCGCCTCGCGACGACGCGGTAGTCGAAACTCTTGTAAAACTAACGGAATTGGTGTCCGGCACGAGCAGCTCTATCACCGCGCCCGGAACCTCTACGGACGTGTCAGCGTCCTTTACGACGCCGATTACCGAACCATAGTTTTGCGCCGACGCGTTGGAAGCGAGTTCGATCGCCGGATCGAGATTGACGACCGGGGAGGACGCGGTGAATTGCTGCCTCTGGGTCTTGCTCGTGTACCCGGCTTTAGAGAATAAAATTATATATTCAGTGTCCGGAGTTATCTTCGTAACATTGAACGAACCGTTGGCTTTAGTTATATCGTAGAGTGAAGTCCCGAGAAGCTCAACGCTGACCCCCGAGATGGCCGTTTTCGTAACCGAGTCAACGACGGTTCCGACGACGTTCGCAAAAACCGTTGGAGCTACTGGATCCACCGGCTCCATAAGAATATCCATAGTGATAATTTTTCCGGATTCGGTCAAAGCCGGAAACTGCACCGAATAAGCCTTGAATTTTTTCACCTGAGTGTTTTCAACCGCTGTCAGTATGAAATCCTTGCCGGCCGGAACGTTGTCTATGCTGTAATAGCCTGTATTTATATCGCTTGAGCTGACTGGAAGATCCGATCCCTGAAGCTTGACGTCAACCTGGCCGATCGGTTCATTGGAAGATTTGCTTTTAACGACGCCGATGATCTTTCCCGGAAGAAGGTTTTCAGTCGAGCCGGAGCTTTGAAGCGTTATATCTACATTCTTGAGCGCGACGTTAGGAAGCTTTATAACTCCGCTCTTTTCCTCGGATTTAAAGCCGGTTTTAGAGGCTTTGAGGACATAAGGCGCGTTATTGCCGGTCGCGAGAACGCTTTTAAGAACGTAGGAACCGTCGCTGGTCGTAATGCCTTTTATTATCGGAGAAGAATCCTTGATCTCCACGGTAACGTCTGAAACGCCTGCCTGCGTGTCGCTTCTTATGACCTTGCCTGAAATGGAATCGGGCGGAAACGAAGGCGTAAGCCTTATCGTCAGCTTGAGGGGCCCGTTCGTCACTATGGCGCTGGCGGTCGATTCTTCGTAACCGGATTTAGACGCTTTTATAACATAGGAGCCGAGCTTGAATTTCGAGAAAACGTAAATGCCGGAATCGCCCGTGCTGGCGCTTTTTATTATCGTAGTGGGCTTATCCACCTCGGCGATGGAAAGGAAGACGTTGCCGATTATCATGCCGGTCTCGTTGTTCAATGTCGTCACTTCTATATCGTTAGCCGACATAAGATCGAGCACCGACGTGCTTCCCGATCCGCCGCCGCCACCGCAGTTATTCAACATTAGAAGCACGAAGAAAAGAACCGAAGCCACCATATATTTTTTGAGCGGCTCTAAGATTTTAAATATTTTTTTATACTTTTTCATCAGAAAATCCTCCATCCCAAACATGCAATTAGAATTTAAGGTTCAACCCGACAGCCGGTGAAAGTTCGTTTATATTTATATCTTTCATTAGGAAAAGGTCGAAAAGAGCGTTTTCAGCGACGGCGGTGCGAATGCCGAAATTATATTTCGAAAAATTATTGTTCGCGTCCTGAATAACCTCCACTATAAGGCTGGAAGGCTGAGAGGTCAGCTCCTTCATCTGTATTATAAGGCCGCCTCTGACGGTAACGTTGCTGAAATTGTTTACACCGTCGTTCATCAACTGAAAATAAATTTTAGATCCGTGCACATCAAAAGAAAACAACCCGAAATAATTGGTCAGGTTTGAAACGCCGGTGGTGCCGAAATCTATTGACTGAAAACCGAAAGAAGCCTGCAGCTTCGAAGTTTCCGGATTCGTGAGCCTTAATTTACCGGTAAGAAATGTCGTATTGTTTGATGATTTATAATATCCTGAAGAACCGAAGCCGACCTCCGCATTTTTCAGAATACCGAAAGTCAGGGTTTGGAACATTACCCTCGCGTTAAGCTGAAGATCGGGGCTGCTCTGTATCCTTCTGTGAAGGTACTGCGCTCCGACCTGAAATTTTCCGCGCGGCGTCGTCTGCGGCGCGCCAATCTCTATAAGACCGTTCGAAGCCATGAGAGTATTTCCGGTGTAGTCTCCAACATATGGTTTTTTAGGTTTTGGTTTAGGAGTCTTGATATTGACGCCTTCCGTTCCGGCGACATAATCATAGCCAAGTTTTCCAACCATGGTCTCGATACTGTCGATGGATCCCTGATCGCTTCCAGCGGAACCGAGAATGTCCGCGGTGGAGACTTCCTTCTTCTTCTTCTTGGCTTTCGCTTTTTTTACCCTGGGCAGTTCCTCCTGGCCGTAAGCCGGAGATAAATCCGCCATAAAGCACAATAAAATCGCGCCAATTAGAAACAGTAAAAATGGTTTATAACCCGATCTCATCAGCATTTTGTACTCCTAATATCTTAAAATTTAATCACTAAATATATGCCGGACATGACCCGGCCTGTGAGTATATTTTAAATACTTATCGGCAAATAACTGATGAAATATATAGGTCGATTTTGAGAAAGAACAAAAATTCCATCTTTTTTAGAGCATATATCGTACCAGTCACCGGATTATTTTGTTTATATTAAACTAATTCAGCGGTTTGAAACCGGTGACCGCGCCAAACCCGACTAAAAAGAACCGATATAAGCTTTATTCGCGCGTCGATTGAAACCTTCGAATCGCGAACCAATTATTCGGAAAAAATTTAAAACCCAAACGGCAAAATGTATAATTTTATACAAAAAGCAACACATTCGAATTAAATAGTCAAAAAATTAACCAAAAACGAAATTTCATAAAAATATTTATTCGATTTTTCTGATCGTAAATTTCAGAATACGCAAAAACTTCGTGGCGTAAAAACAGATCACAAACGTAAATTTCTATGCGACATATAATCCCGGTTTTATTAAAAATTCTCATTTACATACTAAATTGTATTATGCAGGTCCGCAAGTATATAACCATACAGCATATATTTTATTCTGCGGTTATACTAATATATAATTATACATCATTTTAAGAAAAAGTTAAAAGAATATTTCCGGCTTTTTCGCGTCAATTTTATGAATTATAACCGATAAACGGCAGTTTAATTAATGAATCCGCCTGCTTAAAGCTCCGAACGTCATTTTTCAAAAAAAACCGCCCCAATTTCAGGGACGGCTTTTTTTATATGAAGTTATCCTTAAATCTTAGTCAAATATTATTTTCCGATCAACATCATCGGAGGCATCGGGTGAAAGCCACCGGGAAAATTGTGGCCCCAGCCGCCGGGATATACGTCCGGATAATCGTTATATCCGCCGCCAGTGTATCCGCCGCTTGTGGTTGAAGGGCCTGATGGAGCGGGAGCTTCCGCCACCGCTTGAGCGCCGGTAACCGCTTTTACCATTTCATCCCATGAAAACTGGGAGAATTTTATCGTATCGTATTTCGAGTTGAAGCTTGATTTCGGAAAATAAATAGCCATACCGGTCGAATTTTTCGTTGACATGCCGGTGATATTGTTCTGAATAACAGTTTTTCCGAAAACAAGCGTAAGATCGTTTATGGCCTGTTTTACGGTTTCGCTCTTCGTCACCTGAGCGAGCATCTGCGTAAAGTGAACGAGGTCTATGTTATCGGCATAAGCGTATTTCTGAGTTGCCGCGAGAGCGTCTTTCGCAGCCTTTATTTCGGCCGTATCAGCCGCGCAGGCGTCTTTTATAGCCAGAGCGAGATTGTTTATCGATTTAGCCATTTCATCGAGCTTTGAGCAATCAACGGCCGACTGAGTGGTGCTCTTTCCTTTTGAGCCGTAGCTTGCGGCATATGCCTGGGGAATGAGTTTCGCGAATTCTTCGGCCGTCATGGCTGAATTCTGAACGAGCGGCGTCAAAACGAGGTCATAAGCCCAACCGTCGCCGGGTTCGGTTTCTTCGGAAGCTACCATGTATTTAACGTTTTCACGAATTTCATAGGAAACTTCGATCATCTGCATGAGGCACGCGTCGAAAGCGAGAATGTCCAACTGCTGGCCGAGAACGCCCTGGATAGCGGCAGTAGCCATTCCGAGATCCTTCGTCGATATGTTGTGGCCGGACTGATCGTCGTATGAAACGCCCTTGAATACGGGAGCGTCCGCTTTGTTTTTCCAGCCGGCGCCGTGGTTCCATATAACGAGTATATATTTTTCAGCGGGATAGTTGTCATGCGACCATTTCACGAAATTTACAAGTTCTTTATAATCGCCCATATCTACTTCGCCGAGATCCTGTATCTTCTTCGAAACAAGTCCCCAATCGTCAGCCGTAGCCGCCGCGTCACGGCCGGTCACTTCATATCTTCTGGCGGGTTTCCCGGATGAACGGTCGATCTGGGTAACTATGTTTACGTCTTTTGAAAGTCCGGCTTTTTCCATTTCCTGCATGTCGAGAATGCCAAAACGGTCGAGATTGTTATCGGCATTGACGAAAACCATGAACGTCCATTTTTTCATTGTGTTCGTATCCTGAGCGAAAACCGACGTGGCAAGAGCCAGAACTATTAATACTGAAACCAGAATGGAAACTTTTTTCATTTGATTTAATCCCTTTCGTTATAAATAACGATTGAAGTTTTAATCGATCCTACGTACTACGCACAGCCCGATCGGGCAAGAAAGAGTGATAATACCAGAAACATATACTGAATGTCAAGAACTTTTTTTATTTTTTATTTTTCAAAAAAATTTGAAGGAAGTTTTTTATTCATTCAAAAAAAATTAGATACATCAATTATACAAAAAAAATCCGCTTGTGTCAAAAATCTGACAAAGTTTTTTTAATTTTTAAAAAATACATTTCGGCTATAATTAAAGTCGGGCATAATTTTTTACGCCGGCTCAACGAACCGCCTCCGAAAAAAACTTGGCGGGTGTTTTATGCGGCGATCCCTCCCAACGCCTCTTCAACCTTTCCGCGATAGAGTTTGGCGGCTGAAAACAAGCGGCAAAGTTACCCGCCATCCGTTGGCTCAAACGGCGATCACAAATAAAAAGCTCATCGGAAACGACATGTTTTAAAGCCAACCGTCGCATGAACGCTAATTATTAAAATGTAATCGCAGCCTCGATATCAAGGCTGCCGGGACAAGAATTATAAATAAAATCATTGACTTATAAGATTGCATTTGATAATATTAGGCACTATATTTTTAATAAAAAGGAAATGAATAAAGACATGGCGCGCTTATTGAATGTTAGTTACATATATAAAATAATTAATGCCCTTCTTCTCACGATCATTTTAATATTTTCTCCGGCGCTAGTGACGCCCGCGTCGGCGCTTAATGAAAGCTCCGCGTCATGGCGCATACTCACGACTAAAAATTTCGAGATATACTTCCACAACGGCAACAACGATTTCGCCCGCGAAGCTGGAAGGATCGCCGAATCTTCGCTGGTTGAAATTTCAGCCGGATTGAACGTGAAAAAAGTACCCGGCAGGATACCCGTGGTATTGTATGATTTCAGCGACGCCCCGTACGGATTCACCAACATCCTTCAAAATAAAATGTTCGTAAGCATAGCGCAGCCCGAAGCCGCTGAATTATCGAATAAAACATGGATCGAATCGATAATACGCCACGAACTTACCCACTACGTAATGGGCATGAAATTCGACAACAAAATCAAATTCGGCACCGGAAGAATACTCGGATGGGGCCTTATGCCCATGTGGTTTATCGAAGGCGTTGCGCAGCGCGAAGAATCATCATGGAACGCGATCAAGGATTCGGCCATCAGAACGGCGCTTCTTTCGAAAACATTTTTGAATCTTCAAGAACTGCAAGTCTTTTACTTTTTCAACTACCACGGCAGGCGCCTCGGATACCACATAGGAAATTCCATCGTCAACTTCATAGCGGAAAAATTCGGAAGCGATTCGATCCCTAAAATAATCGAAAACACCCAATACCGCATAAACGGCTTCAATCTCTCGGTTAAAAAAGTGACCGGAAAGAGCATGAATGAAATATTTACGATGTGGCAGAACGAAAACGGCAAAAAATATCTGAAACAGGTCGAAGGCAAGAAATCCATAGACGAACTTCAAAAACCGCTGACTTCCTTTCCGGGCCTCAACGTTTCACCGCAGTTCGACTGCTCGGGCACGGGAATATACTTTCTCTCCAACCGGGGCCGTGACGCCAGAAGGCTCGCGCTCTTCCGCGAAGATCTGAAAACCGGCCACATAGAGCAGCTTATCGAAAATATCGAAGAAAATTACTTTCTCGATGAAATAAACCAGGCGATATATTTTTCACGCAAGATCTTCGACAGATACGACAATCTCAAATCCGACATATTCAAATATGACATCAAAACCCGCGAAGTTAAACGCATAACAAAATGGCTCAAGATGCAAAACCCGGTTTACGACCGCCGCGACGGAAATATTTTCGGCATAATACACGGTTCAGGCACAACTAACGTCTGTAAGATAGATCCGACGGGAAAGATTATCGAGCGCGTGACCGATATAAAATACGATTCAGCCATTTACGAACTTCACATGCCGATAGTCGGCGATAGGTATGGCGCAGCCAACGCTAACCCGGCGCTCCTTTTCCTGAATTTCTTCAAAAACGGTAAATTCTCGATCGCCTACTTGAACTGCGATAAAAAAGCAAAAACCTACGGAAAGATAATTCCATTGACATTTTTTGATGAAATGATATTAAAACCCTCCGCTTACGTCGAATCCGACGGATCGTACCGCGTGTTTTTCATAAAGGACGAAAACGGCATATTTAACGTCTATTCGCTGAAGCTTAAAATTAAAAACGGCGATTTCGAGGTCTCCGAATACGTCAAGATCACCGACATGCGCGAATCGGTAATGAATTTCGACTATTGCCCCAAATATAAAAAGCTCGCGGTGGTCACTCAAACCGCGGGCGGCTCCAAAATAACCATTCTCGACCCTGATAAAACATATTGCCTCGAATCGGGCGGCGGAGCCTGCTCGCGAGAATTTACGCCAAGCGTAAAAGAAGAAACCTTAGAAGTCATATTCTCGGGCGAAGGTAAGGCAGTCGCGAAAAATAACGCGCTGGTCGAACGGTTGAAGATCAGAAATTTAAGCCCGGCCGGACGGAGCGGTACCGAAGAGTGCGAAATTCACGGCTATAAAAACAATATGAAGCTTGAATACGCCATTCCCATGATAGGCTCGCAAAGCTCCAGAACTTTATACGGCGTCCAGGGCAGAATGGCCGACCCCATCAACCGTCATATCTTTGATTTCCAGGCCCTCACCGGAGGAAAATACAGAAACCTCAACGCTTCTTATGTGTACAAAGGATACGCTCCGACCCTCGGCATCTTAACTTACGATATAGTGCGCGACCTGCGCGAGGGCGTTCGTGAAAATCTTAAAGGCACCGATATTTTCGCCAACTTCAAGATCTTCGATTCCAACCTGGCCGCGACGGTATTCGACCGCGAGATATCCGCGAATTCGATATCCCCTCTGCTTGAATTAAGAACGCCCGAACTCATGAACGCTTCCCGCAAGGACCGCGGTTATTCGCTGAAATTCATCCAGTTTCGGACCGAAAACACCGCCGACGCCGATATACATCCGATCAACGCCCACTATTTCATGGCGTTCCACCAGAACAGCAGCGCGCGTTTCAATTCCTTCTACCAGTACCGCATAAACCGCATAGACGTTTCGAAATGGATGCTTTTAAGCGCGCGCAGGAAAAACACGGTAAAACTACGCGCGTACGGCGGAGAAGCTTTCGGCGATTACGACTTTCAGATAGGCGGCTACAACGACCTGCGCGGTTATTCGTCCGCGACGCTTATCGGAAAAAAGATGCTTGGATATTCGCTGGAATATTCACATATGGGAATATCCGAGCCGCTGAAATTGAGGATCTTATCTATAAACAGATTATACCCGGCTGTTTTCTATGACGCGGCTACCGCGTATAACGATGGCGCCAATAAGCGCTGGTTCAGATCCGGCGGGCTCGAACTCAGGGCGAGGCTGCTTTTCTTCAAAAAGACCCCTATATTAGGCAAGATCGGCGTAGCTAAAAGGCTTGATTACGATAAGGCCAAAGAAATCTACAGCGCGTTCGAGCTGAAATTCTGATTTTAAACCGCCGCGTTTTTCTGATTTACGGGAAGTCTGAAAAAAAACGTGGACCCTTTCCCGTAAACGCTTTCGACGCCGATCACGCCGCCATGGCGTTCGACGATCTTTTTGACGATCGCAAGGCCTAAGCCGGTACTTTTTTCGCCGGCGGTCGAACGGGTGCTCCCTATATGAAAAGGCTTGAAAATATTCGATATTTCATCATCTTTGATCCCCTGCCCCTCATCCGATATCCTGGTCACAACAAAATTTTTTTCACGGCTGACGGAAACGGTTACGCGCGTGCCCGGATGAGAATACTTGACGGCATTGCCGATAAGGTTGTTTAAAACCTGCTCTATCTTATTTTTATCGAACATGAAACTTCCGGCGTCATTGACGAGTTTCAGTTCAATATCTATGTTTTTCTTCGCGGCGAGTTTTTTATTCAATTCATAGTTATGCTTCACCACGTCGAAATAATCATAAAGCTTCTTCTCCAGGTCAAGCCGACCGGATTCTATCTTCGATATATCGAGAATATCGCTGAGCAGATTGAGCATGAAGTGGCTTGAATCATAAATAATATCTATGAAGTACTTCTGATCTTCGTTCAAATTAGCGTTATCCAACATTATGGTCTCCGAACACATCTGCATCACGGCTATGGGATTTCGAAGATCGTGCGCGGCTACTCCGAGAAGCTCGTTTTTCTGATCGTTGAGTTTGATGAGTTCGCCGTTTTGTATTTTCAGCTCTTTTTTCTGTTCTTCCAGTTGCGATATATCATCGACGATTATGACCACCATCTCCTGATTATTGTAATTTATATATTTGGTGGTGTACTGGAAATATTTTTTTATTTTTTTCCCGGAAATATAAAAATCGCGTTCGAGCCTTTCGTGAAAAGTAGGGACTTTTTCTGTAAAACTCTTCATGAAAGCCTTGCGAAGAATGCAATTCCCGCAATAAGACGTCTTGCCGCATTCCTTGTTCTCTTCAACCGAAAAAGCGCAGCCGATGCCATCGCCGCAAAGCTTTCCAATAAAATCTTCCCCTTGAAAAAGCATGCCGAACGAGTCGTTAAAATTCTGAATGCGCGCCTCGCCATCCACGATGAATATAGCGGATGTGATATTATTGAAAAGCACGTTCAAAAAGCCGTTCGATTCTTTCAGATCAGTTAAATTTATGCTCAATTTTTACTCCTTGATGTTATTTTATTAGCGACCCCACCAGAACGGTTCGTAATGTTCGCCGCGGGTCAGCTGCGTCACTTGCATGCCGTCAACGTTCATAGTATATATTCCATAGCCGTTTTCCTCGGAATAGAACACGATCTTCGTACCGTCGGGTGAAAAAGACGGCGCGAGATCCCAACAGCTGTTATTTGTCAGGCGGGTGAAACCGCTTCCATCAGAATTGATGAGGCATATTTCCGGCCTTTCAGAAAAACGTTCTGAAACAAAGACTATCTTTGCGCCGTCAGGCGAAAACCGCGGATCATAGTCACTGGCGGAATCATTGGTAAGCCGCTTTTGTTCGCTACCGTCGGAATTCATAGTGTATATGTCAAAATTGCCGCCGCGATCCGATGTGAAAACTATCCTGGAACCATCCGGTGAAAAACTCGATTCCGAATCCTCGTGATCATCAGATGTCAGCCGCCGCGCGTTACCGCCGTTTCTGTCGCATGTATAAATCTCATAATTGCCGTCGCGCTTGGAGGTAAAAGTTATTTTCGAGGCGTCCGGCGAAAACGAAGGCAAAAGATTTCCGGACGTCACGGTAAAGCAGCTATCAGAAAGCGAAGGCCCCATGATTTTTTCAACGTTATTGCCATTTGGGTCCATTGAATAAATATCATTGGGCAATACCGCGTTCGCGTCGGACGAATCAAAATATTCGATAACGCCGCCGCGAGTCGAATCGAATATGATACTGTCTCCGCCGTATGATACGGACGGCCATGTATCATTTGACGAAAGAAGATCGATATATTTTATAACCTTCGAACCGTCTATGGCTGAAGCATATATTTTACCGCCATATGAAAACACGATATTTTTTCCTTCGAAATCCCATGCGGGAAATTTTCCGGCGTCGGATTCTTTTACAAACGTGGAGGCGCCTCCGGTTACATCCATGAAATATACCGAATTGTTTGCAATAAAAAGAATTTTTCCTGAATCGGCTGACACGGCCAGATCCGTGGCGCCGTCCTTCTCATTCGTCAGTTTCGAGACATCGCTTCCCGCGCCGTTCATTAGATATATCTGATAGCTCCCGTCGCGGTCCGACTGAAAAGCGATCCGGCCGTCTTTGAGATATCTGGGCCGGCCGTTATAGTGCGCTTCGCCGGCGGTCAGATTGGTAATGTTCCCGCCGTCGGCGTCCATGGCGCACACGCTTAAATAACTCTTTCCCGAGCGCTGCGACTCGAAAACGATGTGCCGGCCGTCAGGCGAATAAGAAGCGTTGCCATCGAATCCGGGATTGTTTGTAAGACGCTTAGCGCTCGTGGAATTAACTTCGTTGCAGTATATCTCGCGATTGAGATCGTCGCGGTCCGACGTGTAAATAATGCGGGAGCCGTCAGGCGAAAACGCAGGGTTATAATTATTACCGGAATTTCTGGTAAGCCTCGCGCGCTTGAAGGTCCTGGCGTCCATATAATAAATGTCATCGGTTGCGCCGTCGTTTCCGGTGAACGCGATATGCCTGCCGTCGGGCGAAAAGACGACCTCCTTTACGCCTATGTTTTCGGTATAAGTCAGTTGCCTCACGCCAGTTCCGTCCGTTTTCATGGAATAAATATTTCCGCCCGACGAATAGTATATTCTGCTTTCGTTATTTATGTTCACCGCGATATCGCTGGTGCGCGTCACACCGTTATCGGTATAGCTCGCGCGCAAAATGTACGCGCCGGATGAAAGGGTCGCCAGAAAAACGTTATTCGCTATCGACCCGCCGCCGGAAACGATCGTCCAGGAAGGTTTCACGACGGCCGACGAATTATCCGTATAATACGCCACGCATTTCGCCGCGTTCAAATCCACCGCAAGGCCCTTCATAATCACCCCGGAAAGGCTTATTTCCTTGAGCGAGCGGGCGGAAGACGACATTATGACGAAGCCCGGCCCCGTCGACGGGCAGGCGTCGTTGTAAGAATTCACCGTGAACGCTTTCGAAACGCCGCCGGCTGAAGGCACATAATACAAATTATTATAGGCGCCGTTATTGCATGAGTATATGACAAGCGAACCGTCGGGCGAGAAGCACGGCGAATGGTCCTCGAAAGCGTTGTTGGTAAGTCGGACGGCTCCATTTCCGGCTGAATCGGCGATATATATGTCATGGTTTCCATCGCGGTCCGACACGAATACCATTTTCGTTCCGTCGGGCGAAAAACACGGCGAATAGTTCATTTGGCCTATAGTCCCTGCGGTAATTTTCAGAGGAGCTCCGCCGTTTGCGGGCGCCGTGAAAATATCTACCGTGCCGTCGTCGTCTATAACCGAGAAAGCTATCCGGGACCCGTCGGAAGTAAAGGACACCGGCGCTTCGGCCACATATCCCGAATATATTTTTTGAAGGCCTGATCCGTCGGAATTCATCGAACAGACGTCGCAACGCAAGTTGCCGTATGATTTGATGAAGGCTATCTTCGTCGCGTCGCGCGAAAAAACCGGATATAAATATCCGCCGGAAGGCAATGGTATGTCGCGCGTGTAAGTAAGGCGCTTCATGAAGGCGCCGCCCGAATCGGAAATATATATTTCCGAACTCGCCGAACGGTCGGACGTAAACACTACCTTTTGGCCGTCGGATGAGATCGAGGCGTAAAATTCATTGAAATTATCGGCGAAAAGCTTCTGCTGATTGGCGCCATCTGAATTCATGGCATAAGCCTTTTTCCAGATATCCCGGTCCGATATGAAAACTATTTTGAATTGGCCTGGCGCGCCGGCACCGCCGGCCGGGATATTAGTTGAAAAAGGCTGGCAATCCGCCGGCTCAGATTCAACGCCGCGGTTTATCGCGATAACGCGGACGGTTATGCCGCCGCGGTTTCCGGATATATCCGACGATATCTTCCATTTAATCGTTCTGTTAAGGCCGGCGGCGACCTCCGAAGTGGAGCCGTCTATGCTTGAAACGGGAAGAAAGGTTTTCCCGGAATCGAGCGAATATAAAATTTTGACCGCCGAAGTATCGTTTTCGGCGTCGATAAGATCAAAAGTGACCGTAATATCCTCGGAACTTCCGACTACGCGAACATTAGTCACTTTTGCCGGACCGTTCGGCGATTTCAATGGCGAAGTGTCGCTTCCGCCGCCGGAGCCGGAACATCCGCTCGAAAATATAATAAATAGCGACAAGAAAAAGCAGATTTTTTTTATCAAACTTTATTTTCCTTTCAAATCATAAATCATTAATAATATTAAAACCATATTTTAACATAAACAAAATTTTTTTTCACTTGAATTTTTCCTTTTTGTAATGTAAGATTATTTTCATCATAATTAATTATTGAAAAGGGTTTGACTTAAAATGAAAAATAGGTTTACATATTATTTATTATCATTTTTCATCATGCTGACCGCGGCGTCATCGATTTCCTGTTCATCGGGAGGATCGGCCATTGACAAGGTTTTTGATGGAAGCTCGGGCCGGAAAGTTCCGCTCGGCATAAATTTTTCATTCGCGAACGCGGCGGGCGGCGCCGAAACCATATCCCCAACGGCTTCCGGCAGCGTCGAGATACGGATATTTCGAAATCCGACCGCCGAAAGCATCGAATCCGGTGCGTTAACGCGCCAAACGCTTCTCGGCAGATACGACTGTGATTATCAGCAAAGAAAAGCCGACATAGAGGTTTTCGCCGGCGAAACATATTCAGTATATCTTACGGCCAGAATAAAAAACGGCGCATCCGATACGACGGAAACGGTTTACGAATCCGAAGCCGATATATTCGTCTCAAATACCTCGAATCAAGAGGTTTTCACTCCAAACGAACCGCAAACGCCGATCACTATGCCGCTTAAATATTCGCATGACGAAAAATTATATATATCCCGGATCTCATTTTCCGGGGAAATGCCTCAGATACTCGTTTCAAATCAGGCGGTACCGCCTTTTCCGGTGAATCTTTTAGACCAGAACGGCAATATTTTCAGCGGTTTCAACGGAACAGTTGAGCTTTCGCTGTCCGGAGTCAAAAACGCGCTTTCCGGAAAAACGACCGTCAACGCGACATGCGGCATAGCCCAATTCACGGATATTTCGTTAAAACTTCCGTCCGACAAATATGAAAGCATACAATTCACGGCCAGGGCGCAAAAAGCTTACGGATACAGCGGACGCGTCTATCTTATGAAGCAAGGCGCGGTTCCTGTGGTGGCGGGGCTCGAGTTCGTAAACTACACGCCGCCCATGTCGAGCGTAAATTCACCGTGGCCGCAGTTCACGGTAAAACTGCTCGATAAGAACGGCCTGCTCGTGGACACGTCGGAAACGGTAACGTTATCCGCTTCCGAAGGAGCTCTCACGGGCGTCACGACGGTCAACGCATCGCACGGAATAGCCGTTTTTAAAAATATCGCCGCCACTGCCCCCGGAAAGATCACAGTCACGCTAAAGTCAGGCGCGGCGGAAATTAAAAGCCCGGAGATATTCGTCGCGTCAGGGCAGCTTAAATCATCTCTGGTTTTTCTATTTTCATCGAATTTTCTTTTATGCTTCGATTTCGCATATTCGGACGGCGGGACTAAAATTGAAAAATCGCTGGCCCTGAAATGGTACGCGCCGATCTACGATATCGAAAAAATAAAGCTCAGCCCTTTCAAAGACAAGTTATACGCATTAGACCGCTATAACACTTTCTATGAGATATCCAACATTCAAACCGCGGACCTGCCGGATATTTTATCGACCGATCTCGACGAGATAGTGCTGCCGCGCGATACATTAAGCGGCGAAGGCGGAATAGTTTCAATGGGGCGCCTGAGAAGTTTTGTCCCCTCCTCCGACGATCTGAGCGTCTTTTTATGTTCCGATACGGAAGTTTATAAGTGGCACCGCATGAACAAGCCCTGGCTCATATCTTCGATCGCGAGATCGCGCGACGGCAACCGCATCAACGACATAATAGAATACAAGAACAACAAAATAGCCGCCACGACCGAAGGCTCGATCAAGCTGTTCGATTTCAGCCAGCTCCCGCCCGTTGAAAAAACATCCGCGACGGTCGGAGGCTGGCCCGACTCTCTGGAAATGGACGGCTACGGAGACCGCGTCATCGCTTGCGAAAGCAGCGGCCAATTTATTTACAAGATAGAAACCGGCGACAATTCGGCGGAAAAGATAGCTCTCGGCCCCGAGGGGTCCGCGGAAAGTTATTCGTTTCTCAAATATAACAATTACGGCGGAACCGAAAAAGTGTTCATGGAACGTTATCCGGACGGAAATATCTATTCATACGATCTTAATTCCGGCAACGGTTCGGCGATCTTAACCGGAAGCGTCCCGCTGGTTCCGGCCGGCCTTGGAATTTCACGCGACAAACGCCTGGTCATAGCGCCCAATGGCAATGAAGCGGACTCTTTCATCCGTCTCATCGACGCTTCCACCAACGCGTTTATCGGCGATCTGCCGGTCCTCGATTTCAATAACGAGCCCATCAATGAAACGATATACGGAATAATAGTTTTATAAGAAAACCTTTTTTAAATAATAATATCCGCGGATTTTTTCGTGAAAAACCGTATCACAAAAAGACCTCCGCGGATATTTAATTTTATCGCCGGCCGAATCGCGGCAGGCCCGAAAGAACCGCCGCCGCATTAACGCCCCAAATATAAAGCCGTTAATTAATCTACTTTCGCCAGTTCATATTTCATGGAGCCGAGTTTTATTTTTTCGCCATGTTCCAGCTGCATGTATGGATTCAAAGGTTCCGTCGGATCGTTCTCAAATTTAAAGCCGTGTTTTTCCAGGCAGATATCCAGCGTCATGCGATCGACCGCCACCGGATCTTCCGAAACCGCGATGCCGATATCATCGAAAGCCGCCGGATCGTCCTTGGCCATGCAGTCGCAATCGTTGGTCACATGTATCATGTGGTTGGCGAAAACGCAATGGCCCTCCTTGCCCTTCAAAATCCCGAGCGCGTGTTCAGCCATCTTCTCCTGCACGATCTTCGACGACTGCTTCCAGGAAAATTTTATGGCTTCGTTCTTGCATATCGCGATACATTCGCCGCATCCGATACATTTTATCTTGTCGATAACATAGGCGTCCTCGCCGCGGGATATGGCGCCGGCCGGGCAGAAAGTCTGGCATCTTCCGCATTTGACGCATTTTTTCGCGACGACCGACGGATTGACGTTCGAGTGCTGGGCGAGTTTTCCTCCGCGCGCGGCGAGGCCCATGCCGATATTTTTAAGGCTCGCGCCCATGCCGCTAATTACGTGGCCGGTAACGTGCGACAAACTGATTATAAAATCGTAGTGCGGAACATCGGTCGCGACGTAAACTTCTTTGTAGTGGCTGCCGTTAATCGAGACAGGGACATGGGAATGACCGAGGAGGCCGTCGGCCATTACTATCGGAACGCCGGTGCGTTCGTATGTAAACCCGTGTTTATAAGCTATGTTGAGATGATCTACGGCGTTGGCCCTGGCGCCGACGTAAAGCGTGGACGTCTCGACCAGAAAAGGCCGGCCGTTCAATCTTTTTATTTCATCGGCAAGTATTTTCACCGTTTCAGGCTTTATATGGCCGATATTTCCGTTATCGCCGAAATGCATTTTTATCGCGACGAAATTGCCGATTTTTACGCGGGATAAAACATCGGTTTTTAATATAAGCTCGAGATTTATCCTAGCTATCTCATCGGCGGCGGCGTTTTTGGGCACGGATTTAAAATATACTTTTTTCATTTAAGACACCCTTTCTTTTTTGAATAAAATAATTATATCGGTCCGCATTCCGCAATGGCTGCCCATCTGTTTGACCAGACAGGCGTTTTCAGCGTTTCATGAAGTCGCGGCTCAATAAAATAAAACATAACGTTTCATTATACACCTAAATTAAGTAAAATTTCAACCGATAATATTAATGTTTGTTATTTGATACACCAAGGGGGAAGTCATACTATGAAACGTAGCAGCGGTCATTCACACACATTGAACGATCTATTTAAAGAATCACGCAATCCCATTAAAGGCGCGGCAAACACCATGGCGGAAGTCATGAAATCCAAATGCGCGACATTTTCAGAAACATCATTAACTTCCGAATTCAATCTTTCTTTATAAAATCTACTAACGCACTCCTTAACTCTCCGCCTGATCTCTTTGATCGGGCGGTTTTTCTTTTTCCGCTATCTTTTATTCCAGCCATCCGCGACAATTTCCGGCCATTGCCATATCAAATACGGTTTTATTTTAAGGATTCGACGCCTCTTTTTGTGGCGAGCTTTGCGATCGCCATGCCATCTCTTCATCAACCCATATATATCCAGTAACGGTATCCCGAGCCCACTGCTCCAGATTGCCGTTGCCAGCGGTCTCTTCATCAACCTATATATATCAGTAGCGGTACCCGGCTAAAATCGCCGTTATTTATGATTGCCGGACAACAAGCAATTTCAGAAAACGTATAATTCTTAAATTTTCCACGATTACAGGAAATATCATTATTAATTCCGTCAGCAAAATAACTAAATTTTATTAACTTATTATCGATATACAATAATAAATTAATAAAAAGCAGTAAAAAATGATTGACAAACAATTTAGAAGTGTGTTAGGATAAGAAAACTAAGAGCGGAAAGTCGCCGCCGGTTAAAGGCAATGAAACTCAAACCCGGATTTTTATTCTTAATGAGGTGGATCGTGAAGGGAATTTTTAAAATAGTTATTTATCTGTCTATCGTATTTTCGCTGGTTTTGATTTTTACTCCATCGGGATATGCCGTGAATACGGCGCCGAAAAAATCCGGAAACGCGAAAAAAATTGAAAAATCAGCGGGCAAAAATTCCAGGCCGGTCGAAAATCCGGCCGAAGCATTTAAAATAACTGAAATCAAAATAGCGGGCCTGAAAAACATATCGCAGTCGATAGTATTTCTTTCCATCACCGCGAAACCCGGAAATACGCTCACCCGGGAACTGATTGACGAAAATTTAAAGCGCATTTACAACATAGGTTATTTCAACGATAAAATATCGGCCGATACTGTAAAAACTTCCGGCGGGGCCTGTCTCGTTTTTAACGTAACCGAAAATCCCATAGTTAAAAACATCGTGATAAAAGGAAACGCCCTTTTCAACGAGAAAACGATTCTGGATGTAATGCAAACCAGGCGCGGCAATGTTTTCAACCATTCCCTGATAGCTTCGGACGCCGGTTCCATACAGAAATTGTTCGATAAAAACGGCTATGTCATGAACAGATTAAAGGATATAAATTTTGACGGCGAGACGCTTTATCTTATTATCGAGGAAAACAGGATCGAAAGAATTAAAATAGCTGGAAATAATAAGACCAGGGACAGAGTAATAATGCGTGAATTGAAATTCAGGACGGGCGATATTTTCGACGATAAAAAGGTCACGAAAAGCCTTCAAAAAATATTCAATCTCGGATATTTTTCCGAGGTCATTCCCCGCTGCGAGGCTGGTTCGGAACCAGGAAAAATAGATTTTATAATAGAAGTCAAGGAATCAAAAACCGGGAATTATACGACCGCCGGCGGCTACAGTTCGGCCAACGGATTGGTCGGATCGTTCGAGATCGAAGAAAAAAATCTCAGAGGCCGCGGCCAGACCTTGAACGCCATGGTCGAATTCGGCGGCAGGCGGTCTTATTCATTCGGATTTACCGAACCCAACGTAAACGGCAAAAATTATTCGTTAGGCGCTACAGTGTATAACGTAAAGCAGGACCAGAAATTGTACCGCACGAACCTGGACCCGATAACGTACGGCGAAAGCCGCAATGGCTTTTCCGTTACGTCCGGCAGGCGGTTCACCGATATTATCAGCGGCGCGCTCACTTTACGGGACGAAAACGTAAAAATAACCGGTTCCGACGGCATTAAGACTGCCGTTGAAGACAGTTACATCCGCGAAGGCCATTATCAGACGTTAAGCTCATCCATTTCCCGCGATACGCGAAACAGCTATTTAGAACCTTCATGCGGCTCGTTTTCGACTTTAAACGTCGATTCTACCGGCGGCTTTTTAAAGGGCCCGGATTCATTCGTAAAATACGGCCTGACTCTTAGAAAATATCATGCGTTAAACGGCCGTGACGTCATAGCCGGAAGAATTTCGGCTAACGCCGTCAACCTTTCCGAAGGAAGCCTGCCGTTGTTCGAACGGTATGGACTCGGCGGCGCGGACAATCTCAGAGGTTATGATTACAGGGAATTTACGGGCGAACGCATGTTGCTCGGAAATATCGAGCTCAGGCATAAGTTCACAAAAAACTTCAACGTCCATGTTTTCTATGACGCCGGCGATGCGTGGGGAGCGAACGGTTCAGAGGCTGCTTCGGGTAACGACGGCGGTTTCAGTCTGAAAAAAGGCTGCGGCGCGGGCATAGTGATATCAACGCCCATCGCTCCGATCCGGCTCGATTACGCGCGCGGAAGATCTAACGAAGGAAAGTATTATTTCGGCATGGGACAATGCTTCTAAAGCCAAAAAAACATACGGGATAAAAAATTTAAAAGAAATCCCAGGGAAAAAAGCGGGTGAAAAACACGGGATAAAAAATGAAAAAATTATTGTCTAAATCAATTTTGTGTGATAAATTGCATAAACCGCAAAATGAAAATCGCTAAGGAGAATACAATGGAAAAGAGCAATATAGAAAATATATCAAGAATAAAAAAAATAAGTTCGCGGCTAAGGCTCGCATGTTCAGCCATTTTTTACCTTCTGCCGCTCGTGATTATATCCTATTGGTCCTTTTATAATGAACTTCCGGAGGGCTTCAAATCAGGCCTTGTCAAGCAATATTTGAAAGATCCGCTATTGCCCGTTGTTACCAGAATTTTATGCATCGCCGTGGATATGATACCCGGAGCCATAATAATGCTTTCAACCAGATACCTCAGCGGCCTTTTCTCGCTCTATGAAAAAACCGTGTTTTTCTCCGAAGAAAATGTCGCGTACATTAGAAAACTTGGAAACATCGTTATTTTGTGGTCCTTCATGGACATATTGAAGCAAACGCTTTTAATACTGGCCATTACGCTCAATAACCCTCCGGGTCAGAGATTTCTGGCCATCGGAATAGGGACTTTTCAGCTCTCGCTTTTATTGATCGGATACATTATCGTTTTATTCGCCCGCGTTATGGATGAAGCGCGCGTCATGAACGACGAACAGCAATTTATAGTTTAGAACGCGGGAGGCCGGTAACATGACAATTCGTATAAATCTTGATGTAATGCTCGCGAAGAGAAAAATGAAATCGAACGAACTCGCTAAATTCATCGGAATCACCGAACAAAATCTTTCGATTCTAAAAACGGGGAAGGCCAAGGCCATACGCATTTCCACGCTGGAAATGATCTGCCGTCATCTCGAGTGTCAGCCCGGAGATATTTTAGAATATTCAGAGGACGAATAATAACCGACGGTTATTCAGCCGATTCGCCATAAAAATATGTACTTGCATGCAGCTTAAAATGCTGCCTTTTCAGGCGGCGCCGGTTCGGCCTGGCTGACTTACGCCGCTTTATGCTTAAAGATCATAAGCGCGACCACTGGAAAGGAATAAATGATCGTGAAGACTTAATCATATTTTTTTGATCCGGCGTGGCGCTTCGACTCAAAGGCTGTAAAATGCCGTAGGCCGCCTAATAAGTAAGGCCAGCGATCATGGAAAGAACGACTATAAGCAATACGAAAAGAATAGTTTTCTTATACCCCATGATCGTAACCAGCGATAGCATCGAAGAGAAGGAAACGGTAGGCCCGGCAAGAAACAGTGATAAGCCGGGGCCGGCCGCCATGCCCATTTCCATAAAAAACTTCACTATGACGACCGACATGCAGGTTCCAAAATACGTAAAAACCCCGAACAGCGAAGAAATGAGGCAGCCCCTGAAATCGTTATGGCCTACAAGATTTACGACGAGGGATGCGGTAAGGAATTCCTTGGCAAAACCGATTGCGAAAAGGCCTGTTACGAGAGGCCTTACAATTTTATTTATGAAATGTCCCGTCCTTTCAAGCCAGCAAATATATTCTTCGCGGGTAAAATTACGAACTACGAATATGGCGAGAAGCACGATATTTAAAAGCATCAACTCGATTTTTGTCCATATGCTGACTTTAATTCCGGGTATGACTATGCCGTAATTATCGAGCTGGCCCAAAAACATCATCGCGACAAGAAAAGCAAAGAGAATGGCTATTGAACTTTTTGGTTTTTCTATATATTCCTCGTCGAGCTCCTCGTCTTTTAAGCTGTCATATTCCTTGTCATCTAAAATGCCGTCATGAATGAGCGCAACTCCCTGTTTAATACGCACCTCGCGTTTCTCGTTGCGATATATGAACGCATATAAACCTCCTACTATGAACCCGTGCACTATCGCGAAAAATATTCTGTAATACATCAGCCTGAGGCCGAAAAGCTGACCGGTCAATATTACAGCGAGAAGATTTATGGCGGGTCCCGTAGTTAAAAACACCATTGCGGGCCCGATCCCTGCGCCATGGCGAAATATCGAAGAAAAAAGCGGTATAACGCCGCACGAACATGCGGAAAACAAAAGACCGATTACCGTAGCAAAAGGATATGAAATCAAAGGGCTTGTCGACGGTCCAAGATAGCGCGTTATGCTTCGCTCGCGCACGAATACCTTCAACGCCGCGGCTATTAAAAACGCAGGCAAAAAGGCGCCGAACAAAAATTCACCTAAAAAATCCCACATTTGATAAATTCCGCTGTAGCAAGCTTTAATGCAGGTTTGAAATAATACATTCCAGTCCATTTTCTACTCCATCCTATTCCATAATCAAGTCGGGCGTCATATATCCTATTAATAAAAATGCAGGCTATTAAGCTTTTTGTCATTTTTTATTTTAGAATCGGTTGCATTTCGTGATATTTCGTCGATTTCCATAGAACGAATTTTAAAGTGTAAATTTTCCATAAAGCCTATTCATAATGTATAATTCAAATAGTTATTTCGACAACGACGAGCAACTATGAACTACTACAATTTTAACAAAAACGCATATAAATGTCAATGTAAATGGCATCGTTTTTATTTCATATAGCGAACGCGGAAACCGAATCCTTAACCTGCAAGGTCACAACCGCGGGAGTATTGATATGATATAAGTTAATTGACAAAACGAGCGTAATCTGATAAAATCTCGGTTATGCGTTACATGGCCATAGACTATGGAACGGCCCGCATCGGCGTCGCCGTTTCAGACAGGACACTAACCATTTCGGCGAATTCCATCACGGTAAAAAATGACGGCAGGGCCATCGATGCGATCGCCGGAATATGCCGGACGGAAGAAATTACTAACGTGGTCATAGGCCTTCCGCTGAACCGCGAAGGCGCGGAAGGCGATATGTGCGGGGCCGCCCGCGAGTTCGGGGAAAAGCTCGAAAATAAATTCGAATACGGCGAAGTGCGCATTGAATTTTTTGACGAGCGGATGACGACGAGAGCGTCCAACAGCATTTTAATAGAGGCGAATTTAAGCCGGAAAAAAAGAAAAAGCGTCGTTGACGGACTCGCGGCAAAGATCATCCTGCAGAAGTTCCTCGACGATCGCAATTTAAATATTAATAAATAGCAAGGAAGATAGTATTGTCTCAAAATGAATTTATAAAGCCCGAACTCGTAGTAGGAGCGGGCGACCTGGAAAGACTTAAGATCGCCGCAAAATTTGGAGCCGACGCGATATATTGCGGAACGAACGACTTTTCACTGCGCGCCAAATGCAAAAATTTTTCGCGCGAAGAACTCGCTTTCGCATCGGAATTCCTCCATTCTCGCGGCAAAAAACTCTTCGTGACCGTAAATTCGATAATCCACGAAGACAAGATAGGCGAACTGAAAGAATATCTTTTATTCCTCGATTCGATAAAAGCCGACGCGGTCATTTTTTCGGACATGGCCGTTCTTATGACGGCGAAAGAGATCGGACTTAAAGCGAAGCTGCATCTTTCAACGCAGGCATCGTCGGCGAATTCCCTGTCCCTTAAATTCTACCGCGGGCAGGGCGTTTCAAGGGTCAATCTCGCCCGCGAATGCTCGCTCGAAGAAATCCAAAAATTTCCAAAGGTCGATGGGCTCACGCTCGAAGCCTTCATACACGGCGCCATGTGCATGTCGTATTCGGGCCGCTGCCTTCTCTCAAACTTTCTCACCGAACGCGGCGCTAATGACGGCGCATGCGCCCAGGCCTGCAGATGGAAGTATTATCTCGTCGAGGAAAAAAGGCCGGGCGAATATATGCCTATAGTTCAGCAATGCGATAAAACGCTTCCTGAGGGCTGCGAATCCAAGGGCGAAACGTATATATTCAATTCACGCGATCTCATGGCGGTCGACCTCCTGCCCCAATTATACGAAGCCGGCGTACGCGGTTTCAAGATAGAAGGCCGGATAAAAGGGCCTCATTACGTAGCCCTTGTAACGCTCGCGCATAGAAAAGCTTTTGACGCGTTTGAAAGAGCCGCGGCGGAAAAAAAAGAATTCGTCGTTGCGGATGAAGTTTATTCGATGCTCAACTCGGTCTCGAACCGCGGATATATAAAAGGGTTTTACCTGGGCGGCATCAAATCGAAAGACCATAATTATATCGATTCAAAATACACTAAAACATATAGAATGACCGGAATTATAAGCGAAAGAACCGGCTCGCGCGAATACAGGGTGGCGGTTAAGAATAATATTTTCGCCGGTCGGAAGTATGAATTCGTATCGCCCGCCGGAATATTCGAATTAGAAATCGCCTCGATGAAGGATCCGGACGGCGGTAATATGACGAAGGCCACCAATCAGAAAGAAGCTTTCATAACGATAGCGGGAGCCGAAAATATATCGTTTTCCGAATACGATCTCATACGCGAAAGGAATTCCGACTGATGAAATTCACCTTTGAAATGCCGCCGGAAAACATTCATCTGCTGGCGCATATACTCGAGTCATACGAGAACGTCGGAATAATAACGACCGAAATGACGCCGGAAAAAAGAGCGGCGGCGGGCGAACCGGTAAAAAAGCCGGACGGGCCCAGATCGATAATAGTGGCAAACATAGCGGACGATTACGTGGACCTTTTCAAAGATATACTCAAAAGCCTCGACGGAATGGATCTTAAGATAAAACCTCTTGAGGAAGATAAATAACATGCCGACCTTTTATTATCGCGGGTGCGACAATAAAACAATATATCAAAAAGGGATCTCGAAAAAATTCGAGATAGTTTCCGGCGGCGATAAATCTATCACTCACAGGGCTATGATATTATCGGCCATGGCCCGCGGAACTTCGACGATCAAAAATCCGTCGCTTTCCGGCGATTGCCTGACCACGCTCGCCGCGCTTGAAAAACTCGGAGCCGGGATAGAATTTTCGACTTCGAATAAAACGCTTAAGATAAAAAGCCGGGGCGTTAATAATTTCGGTGAGCCGGACGGCATTATCGACTGTGAAAATTCAGGCACGAGCGCGAGGCTTCTTATGGGGGCGCTCGCCGGCATCGAAGGAAAAAGCTTTTTTTTCACCGGCGACGCGTCGCTTTCAAAAAGGCCCATGCAAAAAGTTTCTGAGCCGCTTGAAAAGATGGGCGCAAAAATTTTATTGAGAAGCGGCGGCAATCTTCCATGCGCCATAAAAGGCTCGAAATTAAAGGCCGTAAAAATTGACGATACCGCCAACAGCGCCCAGGTTAAGACATCTTTAATGCTTGCAGCGATAAACGCTAGCGGCAGGACGGTAATAATTGAACGATTTCCGACACGCAACCATTCCGAACTGATGTTTGAAAATTTCGGACTCGAAATCGAAGTTTCCCAAACGCGGGACGGTTACGTAAAAATAACGGTGCCCGGAAAACAATCCGTAAGGCCGGCCGTTATAAATATAGCGAACGACGTTTCAACCGCATCGTTTTATCTGGGCCTTTCCGCTCTTTTTCAGCGGATTTACGGCGCGCCGTTTAATATCGTCGCGAAAAAAACTCTCGTAAATGAAACGCGGATGGGATTTTTAAACGCGATGGCGTCCGCCGGCTTTAAAGTGGAATACGCCGGCCGTAAAACCGCCTCCAACGAAGAATCGGCCGACATATCGGTAAAGGCGGATCAGGTAAGCGGAACTATTTCCCCCTTGAACATGGACGATCCCGGAGAAGTAATTTCAACGATAGACGAAATACCCATGCTGGCCCTCCTGCTCGCTTTGGCCGAAGGCAAGAGCGTTATATCGGGGCTTTCAGAACTGCGGCATAAGGAATCCGACAGGCTTTCGGTTTTATCGGAGGGACTCAAAAAAATGGGCGCCGATATTTCAGTCAAAAACGACTCGCTTGTCATCAGGGGCGTTAGCAATATCCATGGCGCGAGTCTCGATCCGAAAAATGATCACAGGATGGCAATGACGTTTATTATAGCCGGCATCATATCAGGCCGCGATTTCGACGTTAAAAACGCCGAATGCGTAAAAGTTTCAAATCCGGCGTTTTTTGAAGAGCTCGATAAGATGGGATTTAAGTTTAAAGTGCAATAGGCTCCAATGCTTTATGGTTATAGCGGTAAAATACTTGAGTAAGTGGTGATAAAATTGAAAAATTACACGAAAAGCCTTGCGATAGATGGGCCGGCAGGCTCCGGAAAATCGACGGTGGCAAAAAAGGTCGCTGAAAAGCTGGATTTTACGTACGTCGATTCGGGCGCGATATACCGCACATGCGCGCTTTATTTCATTGAAAGATTCGGCGCTGACGCCAAAAATAAAATAACCGAGGGAAAAACGCTTTCGGACGAACTGAAAAAATTCGACATAAGCTTTACGGTTTCAGACTCCAATTTCACCGTTCTTTTAAACGGAAAACCCGTCGGAAACCGCATACGTACGGAAGAAGTTTCGCGCTTCGTTCCAAGCGTCGCATCGATCCCGCCTGTCCGCGACAAGGTCAACGAAAAGCTCAGAAGTTTCGCGGCGGCTCATCCCGTAGTAATGGACGGCAGGGACATCGGAACGTGCGTCCTTCCCGATTCGGTATTAAAGATATTTCTCACCGCGAAAGCCCAGGTGCGGGCTAAAAGGCGTTTTGACGAACTGATCGCGAAAGGCGACAGCGCGGTTTTTGAAAGGGTCCTCGAAGACGTCGTCAGCCGCGATAAAATGGATGAAACAAGGGCGGTCGCGCCTTTAAAAATGGCCAGTGACGCGATAGAACTGGATACGTCCGACATGAACGCGGCCGAAGTGATCGACGTGATAGTTAAAATGGCTGAAAAAAGCTTTAATTTAAAATAGTAAAGGAAAAGTTCGGGTTTAAAAATGAGAGAATATAAAATCTATATCTACTTTTTCAGGATAATTTTAAAAATGCTCTTCGCGATCTTCTTCATACGCTATGAAATAGAAGGCGAAGAAAATCTCGATATCATCAATCAAACTGGCAAGGGCGCCCTGCTAGCGTCAAACCACATTTCAAATCTCGATCCAGTCATGTACATGCTTATTCAAAAAGTGCCGGTTTCATTTTTCGCGAAAAAAATCCTTTTTTCGGTACCGGTACTCGGCTGGTGCATAAAAAAGGCCGCGCACGTTTCGGTCAACCGCGAAGGCGCGGATTCCGCGGCAATGAGACAGGCCATCTCGCAGATAAAGGACGGCATGGTACTGGGGATTTTTCCGGAAGGCACGCGTTCGATCGACGGTGAAATAAGACCGGCCAAGGCCGGCGCCGGAATGATAGCTTATAAATCCAAAGCCATAGTGATACCCGCCGCAATTTCAGGAACGCGGGAAATACTTCCGAAAAACAGATTCGTTCCAAGAATATCGAGGGTGCGTATAAAGATAGGCCAGCCGCTTATTTTCGACGACATATACGGCCTCGAAAACCTCAAGCCCGAAGACGAGCGCGAGGCGTACAAAATAATAACCTCAAAGACGATGGAGGAAATCAGGAAGCTATATGAATCGATACGTTGAACTGCTCGCGGGCGCAGGAAGCATGGATGCGGCCAAAGCCGCCATGTCGGCCGGATGCGACGCCATATATCTCGGCCTCAAGGATTACGGCGCAAGAAAAATGGCCGAAAACTTCACTTTTCCCCAGCTCGAAGAAGTGGCCTCGTTAGCCCACAAGATGGGTAAAAAAGTATATCTGACATTGAACACCCTCATAAAGGACAACGAGGTTCCGGCGTTCATTAACGCCGTCAGGACTGCTCGCGAATGCGGATGCGACGCTTTCATCATGCAGGATCTCGGAATGATCGCGCTTATGTCAAAAATATTTCCGGCGATAGAGATACACGCCTCCACCCAGGCTAATGCGCATAACGTCAATTCGATCTCGAAGCTCCACGAGCTCAAGGTCAAAAGGATCATATTATCTCGCGAATGCGAAATAGAAGAGATCCGCCGGATATGCGCGGAATCCAAACCCGAAATAGAAACCTTCGTCGCGGGCGCGCTCTGCTCGGCCGTATCCGGCGTATGTTACATGAGCTCCTTCGCCACGAACCGCTCCGGGAACCGCGGCCTCTGCTCGCAGATGTGCCGTCTCAAATATTCGGCGATCGGAAGGCCCGATAAATATTATCTTTCAACGCGCGATATTTCCATGGTGCCGCTGCTCGGCGAATTATACGACGCCGGCGTGAAGTCCTTCAAGATCGAAGGCCGCGGCAGAAGCGCCTCATATATTTATAACGTGACATCCGCGCTCCGGGAGGCGACCGACCTTGTCATGGCCCGCAATTTAACGCCAGACGAGGCATTAAGAATAAACGAGAAAATGAGCAGGACATATAACCGCACCTACTGCACGGGATATCTCAAAGGACGCGCCACCTGCGACGTCATATATTCCGAACGCAACCAGAACTACGGGCTTCTCGCGTCACGCGACATCGTTGATTTCTGGGCCGACACGCTTACCATGAAAATAAAAATGTGCGCCGCCATCGGCGCGAACGATCTCTTGGACCTCGAATCTCCTGAAGGCGAGAGGGCCCTGATAAAAATAGAAGCCATATTCGACCGCGACAAAAAACATATTTTTAAAGCCGAAAAAGGCGATAGCGTTTTCATAAAATTCAAGTTCCTCACTCTTGAAAAGGACGCTAAAAATCCTAAGGACAGAAGCGGATTTGTAATATCGCGAGTTTATCTGGTTCATTCGGAGGAAGCTTCATCCATAAAAAAACTGAAAATATTGCAGGATAAGGACGCGCCCAAAGCCGAAGGGCATTTGAAACAGATTTCGATAAACGTCGACATATACGGCCGGACGATGAAAACAGAGATCTGGTTCCACGGAAAAAAATTCGAATATCCGACGGAAGCGATCGAGACGCAAAAGGCTGAAAAGCACTCGCTTTCAACCGAAACGCTCAAAAACACATTCGCGGCTTACGACAAAGCGAAATTCTCATGCCCCGACGAGAAATTCAAAGCTAAATTTCACGTCGACGGAATCTTTATTCCACTTTCATGTCTGAAAAAATACGGCAAAGCCGTGTTCGAAAGATTCCACGCCGATTTCGAAAAATTCGCCGAAGACGAGAAACAATTCATAGCTTCAAATACCCATTCACGGCACCTTCTAGGCCTCAACGAAACCGAAGGAGCGAAACCGCACCCGATAAAGATCGCTCCGGAAAAAATGGAAATGGAGCTTCTCCTGTTTTCAGATGAACTCATAAATGTCGAACTCGCGCCTCATTTCAATGAAGCGGCCGCCAGCCTGAATTATTTTATGAGGCAGGGCGGAACAGAGGCGATAGTAAAGTATGCGAAATGGTGCGTTGAAAAAGAATTAGAGGCCGCGATCGAACTTCCTTCCACGCTCTTTCAGAACGAAATCCCCGTGTTCGAAAACCTCGTCACGGCGGCCGCGGAATCCGGTGTCGCCAAATTCATCGTTAATAACCTTTCGCAATTCGAAGTGATGCGCAGGATCGCGAAAAAGACGCATAAAAAATTCTTTTTAAGCGCCGGTTCATCCATGAACGTGATAAACCTTCATACATGCTGCTATCTCATAAATCAGGGCGCCGACGAGATATGCCTTTCCTTCGAATTGAACCATAACGATATAATTAATTTCCTCAAAACCGCCGCCGAAAAAGCTCCGGAGGTCATCGAAAAATTGAGAATCAGAGCATTTGGAAATATCGCCGTGGCGAGTTTCGCGTACGATTTTTTCAGGCAGAACATGAATTATTTCAAGGCCGATCATAACGAAGCGCCCGCCGGAACTCCTTTTAGAATGGCGGCCCTCGTATTTAAAAACGGGGCGCATTATATAACCGCTATAAATCCTTCCAAAACCGTCGCATACAGCTCCGGCCTTTTGAACATGACGTCATATCTGAACGAGTACGCGGCATTCGGGGTCGAAAAATTCGCCTTCTCGCTATTTAACTACTCGAAACATTTTGACGCGGATCTCGCCGATACGGTCTCCTTCGTTAGAAATTACAGGCAGGACCCTCTGACATCGCCGCTATCAGGGCACGGGATAAAAAAAGACCGCTTATTGGAATAATTTAATAATATATAAAAAAGACCGATAATATAAAAAACAAATGGTTTCTTCTCAACAACCAGTCAAACAATAAAAGGGTGGCAGTTTATAATGAAAAAAAGCGCTTCTCACAACATACAAAAGATCATTTTAACGATAATTTTCTCCCTGGCGTCCTTCGCCCTCCAGGGGTGCTTTTCGGATAAAGGCGGCGGAGCGCAGAATTCAATATTGAATCTTTCGCCCCAGCAGCAGCTTCACGGAGTGATCACGACGCTCGAGACCGAAAAGGTGATCTATGACGAAAGCAAGCTCAACAACAATATTTCCGTTCTCGAACGCACCCTTGCAAGCACGACCGGCCAGACGAAATATGACATGGTTTTTTTTAATGCGCTTTATAAAACCTATTATATAGACGTACTCTTGAAAAAAGGGAATTTCAAGCCCAAACAGATCCAGGATATGTTGAAAGCGTCCGAACTCGACATACGCTATTTCGCCAAGGCAAAATACCGTATCGATGAATATCATCTGATCCTCGGGCTCTTCAATTCGATCAGAAACTTTATGCGTTCCAACGAGGAACAGAAAAGACAGGTTTATAAAAGGGCTAAAATACATTTTTCAAAACTTTTCAGAAAAGCCGAACAGCCGAAGCGACCTTGTTGCCTGATGAAAGAGGAGGCCTCTTCTTCTTCCGCGCCCTCGGGCAACCGGGAGTCTGTGCCGAGAGTGGACGTGAACTGGGAGCAGGCCAAACCCACATTCGGCGGCCAGTTCAGAG
>CAZJFS010000035.1:0-33443 GCA_964545075.1 uncultured bacterium | reverse complement strand
TTTGATATTGTTTCCGTCCGCGGTCTCGAATTCGTAAGGATGGCACCATGCGCGATTGGCGTTATCGCCAGCGCCGTGAACCAGAAGGACTGGCGTTTTGCCGGCGGTATCGTAACATGGAGCATAGTGAAGAAGCGCGAAACGGGAGTGTGGAGTATCGGAACCGAAAGCGTCCTTTAAGATCGGATATGTTATTTTTGATTTTTCGTGGAAAGGCTCGGCGACGAAGCCGGTTGAATTATCTTTGAGGCATTCTATTTTAACCCATGGGGCGACGCCTTCGGTGATTGTTTTAACGGGGAGTTTGACGAACCCGTCGGCATAAGATGAGCAAACGAGGCATACTAAGAATAAGACGGAGAATAGAACGGTAAAAAAGGCTTTATACTTGGTCTTCATTAATACTTCACGCCCTTTATTTCTCAAATAACGAAAAATTATATATATATTATACATAAAATACAGGCAACATTCAATTTTTTTCAAATAAAAAATCAATATTATTTTTTTCATAATTAATTTAGAAATATATTGACTTTTTCGTTGGAAGCGTGTATAATTAACCTTACAAAATCGGGGCGTAGCGCAGTTGGCTAGCGCACTTGTATGGGGTGCAAGGGGTCGGAGGTTCAAGTCCTCTCGCCCCGATTTTTGTTTTATAAGGGGTCTTTTTTATGTCATTTTTCAGGGCTGAAAATGAATCGATAATAGGGAAACCGCTTCCGCCCGTCCTTAACGGCGTTGCCGGCGATAAAATCACGGTCATTATTTTTTATCCAGGCGATTTTACTCCGGTCTGCACGAAACAGCTTTGCTCATATAATTCAAATAAAGAACTTGTTGAAATGGAAGGCGTTATTTTCATAGCCGTTTCGCCCGATACGGAAAAAAGCCACGAAGAGTTTTCGAAGCGTTACGGTTTTAAATTCAAGCTCGTTTCGGACCCCGGCAAAGAGCTTTTCGATTATTTTGGAATGATGACATTAACGCTCGCTGGGCGCGGAATCGTTGTCGCTAAAGGCGGGGCCGTTGTTGCCGCAGTAAAGGAGCGCCTTCCGCTCACATATATGGGTGCGGAGGAACTAAAAGAGCTTGTTATCAGTTTTATTTGATTCGGGCCGTTTTATATTTATCAACGTAATATCTGGCGTCTATGCTTTCAAAAAGCTTGACCGCGGCGTCCATTCTTTCGCGCGCGGCGTCCGCCTGATTGTTAAGTCTTAACAGTTTTCCTTCATCTATCAGACAAAGCGCCGTTTCGAGCGGCATGTTAAGTTTTTCAAAATTTATGAGAGCCTGATTTACGAAACAGGTTGCGCGATGATATATGCCGCACGCGGATTCGTGCATCGCTCTGGCTCTTAAAATAAGCGATTTTGAAATTGTGTCGATCTCGCGGCTGTCGATCATTAAAAGTTCTTCGACGAGTTTTTTTCCTTCGGGCGCCACAAGCTCTTCCGGCATGCATTGAAGCAGGCCGAGCGAGGAAAGAATCTGGGGCGTTAAAAACTGGCTTTTAACGGATATTTCATAGGACGCCTTATAACTTTCGCGGGCTTCGTCGATCTTTCCGGCCATGAAATGGACGTCGCCGAGATAGGCGTTAGCGTAAGCCAGGCCGAAACGGTCATGCGTTTCATTGAGTATTGAGAGGTCTTCGTTAAGGGCGGTATAAGCTCTGTCGAGATCGTTTAAAAGAGCGTATATACGCGCGCTGTTGCCATTTAGTATGGCGATGGCCTTTTTGTTGCTCGAACGCACCGCCACATCGAGGCTTTTGTTGAAATATGAAAGCGCTTCGCGATACTTTGCCTGATTGAAAAACGTTACGCCAAGCGAGGTCCATATACGGCTCTGCCCCATTTTATCTGAAATTTCTTCGAGCACGGCTATGCCGTGTTCGTAGTAATTTACCGCTTCCAAAAAATCGCCGCGATTATGATAAATCATTCCCATGTAATGGTAAGTGTTGGCGAGCGGCTTTTTGTTTCCGCTTTTCGCGCATCCGTCTTCGCACTTTTTAATGTATGCAAGCGCTTTTCGAAATTCGCCCTGGCGGAGGCAGACGGATGAGAGGCCGCGCATTGTCGAATCGGCTTCAAGCCAGAGCGAAGCATTATCTTTTTCCATCGAGAGCATCTTTACGTTGTCGCGATAGAATATCGAGGCTTTTTCAAGGTCGCCGATCTGATAATTATAAAGAGCTATAAGGTTATTACATTCGATGCGGTTGCGGGAGGATGATACGTCGAGCGCCATGGCGGTGGTGAAATATTTAAGCGGGACGTTTTCCTTAAGAGATGGAAGCGAAGGTTTTAAAAGCGCTATCAATCCCAGCCACTTATTTATCTGTATGTCGAAGCGCTTCAGTTCGTTTGCGTTGTCTTTGAATAGCGGCGCAAGACGGCCGTGAAGCTTCGTGAAAAACTCAAAGGCCTTTTCGTATTTTCCAAGAATTATGTATATCTGGCCATGGATGATATATATTTCAGATCTGAGAGACGCGGAAATATTTTCGTTTTTTTTATGAAATATTATATATTCCATGAATTTTATCAATTTAAGCGCGTTATTGGGGCAGCCAACCTCGCAGAGCGAGATCGCGAGCCGGGAAGCTATAGCGGAAACCGTCGCGTAATCTTCAATGTTCAAGGCGTGATAAACAAGCCTGCTTAGACCTATGTCGGGAATCCCGATGATGTTTTTACTGAAACGTGAAAGTATCGCCGCGTTATATTTTTTAAAGTCATTGGCGGGAAGAGTTTTTAGTATATCCGATTTAATCCGCGGCAGGCAGTATCTGAAAATTCCGCGGTATGAAGATTCGGAAATAAAACCTTTTTCCGTAAGTTCAGCGAGCGCCGGCAGGACCTCTTTATCAGTTTTTTCAAGGCATGCGGCCATGTCGGATATACTGAAATCGTTATAAAATATGGAGGAAACTTTTAAAGCCGATACCGCTTCGCTTGAAAGCCCGACGAAAATATCCGCTGTTGAAGTTGTTTGGGCCTCACAGGGAAAATCGTAATGCCCGAATATAAAATCATTGAATACCTTTTTCATTTCTTCAGGTATTGGAGAGCCTTCGTTATGAGATAATATTATGAGTATCTTATGCTCTTTCAGGTTTCTGCAAATGAAATTTATGAGTTCGGCGGTGTCGGGATCGATCTTATCGGCGTTTTTTATATGAAAGACCATATCTCCCCGGCGCGCCATGTACGAAAAAACATTCGCAATTTCCTGAAATATTTTCATTCTGGTCGGAGAGTCCTTGGCTTCATGCTTGAAGCCGTAAAAGCTTTTCATTGTCTCGAATATTGAAAATTTAGGCTTTTCGGCCTCGCTTGAAATGCCTAAAGCGAAAGCGAGCTTTTCGACCCTATTATAGTCTATCTCTCGAAAATTATCATAATCGGGCCTCGAGCAATATATCGCATAAAAAAAGGGGCGGTATGGGACCATAAACGGATGGACTGAATCGGCTTCTCCTTCAAGATATACCGTATTATCGGTTTTTCTGGAAAATTCAGCGCAAAAGGCGGATATTTCATCTCCCGCCGCAGAAGTTCTTACGATCGTGACAAACGGCGCCGAGTGTGATCTGAAGGTTGTGCCCAGTTCAGCAAAAAACTTTGACCTGTCTATGGAATTTAAACTATGCATATATATATAATACCATATGTGTACTTAATTTTAAAGAAAAATTTGTTTTTAACCGATAAGTTTTACATGAAGTATAAAAGCGTTAAAACATCCATAAAAATGATTTTTACAGTACTCGTCGCTACTGCGTCGCTTACGCTTGGATGCATGGAAAGCAAGATACAGTCGGTCACGACCGATTCGCCATACAGCGATGCCGCCAATCCCGTGCTTGTACTTAAAAACGAGCATTTTGGCGGCGGCTATACGATAGAGGGAACCGCGAAACGTACGTATTTCGTGGGCGGCGAAATATTTAATTATGGCGGCGTGGCCGCGTATTCCCCGACCATAAGAGTTAGAATATATGGCGCCAACGGCAGCGTTTATGATGATCACGTTATATATATGGGCGATATATTGCCCGCGAAATCGGTCATATTTGATGAAACCATGGAAGTTATAGATAATTATAAAGGCTCTGAAATAACGCTGACCTATCAGGACGATTCGCGCGTGAACACTATGGTTTTAAAACCTAACGGTGAAAATATTACAAACCTTGATAAAAATAGCTATTAAAAAAATGAATTTTCGTCCGATAAGTTTTACATAACTTGCGACAAACGGAACTTACTAAAAGGAGATGAAGCATATGACGATAGAAATATTCCTTAAAGAAAATGGATATTCAGACGTAGAAGTAAATCATGAAATGGTTGGAGTAAATTTAGTAAAGCCCGAAAATTTTGTCCGCGGGATCCTCACCAATTACCTTAACAAAGGTGCCGTAATTTAATCCGGTATTTTTGTTAAGTGATTTAATTTTTCTGACGATAATAATTATCAACAGGCGGAAAAAATCAAGTGAAAAAAGAAAATAAATAAATTCAAGCGTACATTTCAATGGGTAACTAAAGCATTTAAAAAGCAATAAGACACAGTTCTTTATAACAACTCGGATGCATTATTTTAAAACCGAACGCAAACGTTCATTCATGAAAGCCCGCAATTTAGCGAGGCATTAACATTCGTAGCATTTAGTCGTAGCATCAAACGAAGAATTTTAGTTGGCATAGACGTCATTGTAGCAAAAATAGCAACTCGGTATTAAAATAAAGATTCGAAACAACTCGTATCAGACCACATATTATACGGCGAATTTACAATTTGATAAAATCCATTGAATTAAAAAGGCTTGCGCTAAAAACGCGGGCCTTTTTAATTTTATGGCTCTTTTATGTTTTGTATGGAAAATACTATTTGTTCTCAACTTATAATAAACCGATTTATCTGTAATGAATTAAGAATGGTAATTTACATATTTGTTTAAAGGGTTCCGCAGCGTCTGGCGATGGAATTGCACGCTTCCAGAAAGCTTTTATAATCGATATTTCTGGCGCCATCGAGCGGTTCTATGCGTATCATGCCGTCGGTTCTGGGAAGAGAGCATATTTTAAGATTTATAAGGCCGTATAGGAAAAGCTGCCTGAGAAGTTTGAGGACGTAAGACGGACGGATCTCTGATTTGGTGGCGGCGCCGCTTTTACGCCGCTCTTCAACCAATATGGCTACTATGTCGTCAAGGCCGACTGCCGTTTCATCAAGATTTATACGGGTATTTAATATCTGCAGAGCGGCGAAGATTTCGACAAGCGAATCCGATATCCGTTCCGATTTATATTCAACGTTTCCGGATTTTCCGGCCGGCCTGATTGCCGGGTCGGATCCGCCCATTCGCTTTATTTCGCAGATGGAGTGCCAGATGAGAGGACAGATCTCGCGGGCATAGTAATAATCATTGTACGAAAAGGTTCTGTTGTCGAGAAACGGGAGTGAAACCCATTGGCCGGAGGAATACCCCTCGATATCATAAAGGCATGCCAGCATTATTTTTCGGGTTTCGGAAGCTTTTTTAAGGTTTTTAATGCCTTCGTCGAATGAAGCGCGAAGCCCTATCGAGATCTTTATGAAATTTTCAGATTCGCGGGAAACTTTGTCGATGAAGTCGTCCTCGTTTTTTATTATGAATTTTCCTGATATTAAGCCGGAGGCGACATCTATAACGTTTTCGTTTTCAAAGTCGTTTTCGGAAAGCGTTTCGACCGCTCCGCTTTTTTTAAGCGCCAAAAAAGTTTCACGTGTTATATTAAGCCTGTTAAAGTAAGCCTGGCCTTCCGTTTCAGATAATGATATTCTGCCGCTTTCCGCTAAAACCGCGAGAGCTCTCGAAGCTGCCGCGTGTGAAAAAACTCCGATAGGCATGAAAGAGGCGATTTCGGAAGAATTGATATCGATCTTTTCGCGATTGCGCCCTTTTAGCAGCAGGTCAAGATAGCAAACGCTCTGATATAGCGACATGGCTGGTTTTCGAGAATTGTATCCGCTTTCAATGAAAATATCGAAAAGTTTTATGGATGAAGCGGAGCAAAAAGAATCTGCCGCGGATGAAAAAACCGCAGAATCGAAAACGGAATGGGCCGTTCTTAAAAGATAAATATTGACGGAACTATAGCCGTGGCATTTTTCGGCCAGGGTTTTCTTGAAGAAAGCTCTGCCGCGCTCATAATGTATGTAAAACGTCTCTTTTTTGTCGCGGCTTTTCGATATTTTGGCCTGAAGCATTTCGCGAATATTGCGTTCTTCGAGAGATTCACAGCATATTATATGAAGCGCCGGCGCTCCGTTTTCGGAATTTGTCATGATGTCATGAAAACCATCTATATTGTTGAGCGTTAACCGCGATCTCGGGATTTTTCCGCATGCGGCCGCCGGAAGGCCACCGGTCTGATTTATGTTGATGAATCCCTGTGAAGCTTCGCTTGAAAATACTGTTTCTACAGGATTTACGGATGTGAAAATCGAGATGTTTTTAAACGAACGCGAAAATTCGGCCCATCTGAAATATTTTAATATCTGGAATGAAAGCGAATTAAAATTTATTCCTGAAGATCCGAATGTAAAAAAATGCGCTCCGGAAGAAGCGATGTTTTTAAAGGCGGCGTTCAAGCCGGGTAAACTATCGTTTTTGATGAGCGTTATCTGTAAACCTTGATCTTTAGTGTAACCGGCCAGTAATAATATCGAAGAAAGGTTTTTTTCGAAAAATCCAAGTTCTGATTCATCGGGGAAATAGACGCAGATATTTTTTCTTTGTTTATCAAGCGCGAGTTCACGGCAAATCGATAGCAGGATATAAGAGAGGGGCCTGTCGGATTCGCCAAGTACCGTCCGGCAATCGCCGTTTGCTATAAGATGGCCGTTCTTGCTCCAGAATTTTTTGAAATAAGATCGCCATTGTTTTTCAATCAGAACTGTTCCCCAGTCAGGAATATAGTTTTCGGGGACCTCTTCGTAAGAATTTATTTCAGGAAGCGACCTCAAAAAATCGGTGTTTTCGGAGCGCCCTGAAAATGAATGACAGTATTCGATCTCGTTCAAAAAAACGTTGACGGCATTCGTTTTGCCGAATTGATCAGTTTTTTCCGTGAAATAACTTTCGTATATGACGCTTGAGATTATGATCCAGAATATGTCGACATTATATTTCATGATTATGTTGCGCAAAACCTTAAGCTTTGATTTGGCTTTTTCAAAATCCGCCGTGGGATAATTTATAAGGGCGCAATCTAGCGTTGCGAGATAAGGTTCGATCTCGGTCGCGGAGTCTATAATAAGCGCCGGCATTTCCGGTGAAAATTCCGATCTGTCGAAATTTGAGAGGACCTGACGGTCGTCAATAAAGAAATGACCTATTTTTTTGTTGTTCTGGGAAAATTTTTTCACGATGCTTTTCCATTCCGACGAATATTCGGGCAGAACGAGTATGTTAGCATTATAGCCGGTGGCTGCGGCATAAGCCGAGGACAGATTAATGCGCCGGAAAAATTTGAGCGCTTTTTCAAATTTCTTTTCGAAATAATCGTCTTCTTCGCCGGGGTGCAGAAAATATATGCTTTCCGCAAATCCGCCTAAAGCCATTTTACTTATCCAGTTGTCATATCTTATCAAAATCTCGCGGCGTCCGCCGACGCTTGAAATGAAAGAGTCGAACCCGGCGGCGGAACTGTTTTCCTTGTATTCAATGCAGGCGCCGGCGAATTTAGTGAATTCCGGTGAAATGTTTTTCCCGGAGGCTGAGATCTCATTTAAAAAAGGCGAAGCGTTAAAATATAGTTTTCGGAAAAGTTCTTCGTTGAAGTAGGACAAAATTCCTTCCGGAACGCAATTTAAAAAATCCGAGATGGCGTTTAATATTGCGCGGCAGGCTCCGCTGACCGGTTCCGAGGTTTCCGACGCATATTTCCACAGAAATTCAATCAGTGCGTCGATGTCTATGGCTTTTCTGAAAAAATTAGAAGAGTGGTCATAAAAAGCAGGAAGATCGCAGAATATGAAAGTCGATCCGGCCGGAAAGGCTTTTGAGCCATTTTGCCCGGATGTCATGACGTGATAATTGGAGTATGGCGAAAAACGGACCTTTCTGCGGTCCGGGGTTTCTTCCGTGTAAGAAGCGATATAAGCGGCGGCTCTGCAAAAAGACTGTTCAGAACAGTTAAAACAGTCGCAATCCGAGTTCAGGAATCCGATCTTTTCGCAAAGGTCGGGATTTAGAAATTTAGAAATTTCGCTTTTGGTCGCAAAGCCCGCTCCTATAAAAATGACGGCCATAATGACGTTATAAGAACTTTCGGTATTTGAAAGATCGGAGGCTAGAAGTGAATTTACCTTCTTAATGCAGAGCGCGTCTGAAATATCTTCGTAGCATTGCATATCAATGTTTTTATATTCGAGCTTTTTAAGAATAAATTCCGTCATCTGGATCAAATGGTCCATCTTTGACGTTGGAACAAATATGTGTATGTTTCCCCGTTCTTCGATGCGCCGCGCGAAACATCTGAAATAATTATAAATAAAAATGTCGTCGCAGGAATAAACAAGGTAATGCTCACGTCCGGGCGATGTCATTTGAGACATATCGATGTTTTTAAAATTAATGATAAATGGCCATAGGCTTTTTACGCGTCTTTCATCATGAACGGTTTTTTCAATGCGGCTTACGCCGCAGTACGAAATAATAAGCTCGAACTGCTGGCGGGAAGCGGCGAACATTTTATAAAATAAAAGCATTCCGGTCTTATGTATTGTAAGCGCTTGCATCCCGGCGGCTGCAAACTGATCCGGAACGAAGAGCTGCGGCATTCTTTCCATGTTTATGGTTGCAAACATGGAAACGACTATGGCTGCGGATTCTATCAGAGCGCTCATTTTTTTGCAATTAAAAGGGTTTTCCTTGAGCGAAATTCCGAAGACGCCGGAGTCCAGGCATGGAAGATGATCGTCGCAGATGATCGCGACTCCCGGAAATTCGCGGTAAGTTTCAACGATGAGTTCCGGCGGCGCTCCCCGCGAGAACCAGATAATGCATCCTTCAATCCGCTCTTTCAATTTTTCTTTAAGTCCGGCGGCGTTTTTTTCATTATATGAAACGGATTCCAGGAATCCACGAAAAACGGTAGCGGTGAAATTCATATCGGCGTTTTCACAATTGAATCCGGATATAACTATGAAAATAGCGCTCATTTTATATTGCTCAAGAAAGCGTTTTATTTTAATGCACTCGTAACGTATGGAAGAGTCGATATTATCATCCGAAAGTTTCGTCGCTTCTTCCGAGGCTTTTTCAAGACGTTCGAGTAAAAGAAGATTTTTAATAAGCAGAAGCCTTGTCCGGCATTCGTAACCGTTATCCGCCATGCTTGAAATTCCCTGGCTTTTAATGTCGGAAAGCGCCTTTTCGGCCGCTTCGAGAGAACGCTCATACATCGATGCGTTGAAATAGCATCTGGCTATGAGCAGTGAAAGTTCCGCATCGTTTGACATTGCCGAGTGATCGGCTTTTATCAGATAATATAACGCTTCGTTGAAACGGCCGGCGTCGAAAAGCATCCGGCCGGCGCGACACGCGGCGTCTATATCTTCTCCGGCTGATTCAAGATATTTCATGAGTATTTTAAGCGCCGAATCCGTATCGGCGAAGTGAAATTCATAAATATTAGCCAGATCCAGAAGAGCGCCCTGATAATACTTAAGCGCGCCGGATGAAACGCTGTCCGTTTCGACGACCTTTTCAAGAAGGCTCTGAGCCGTCTTCAGATCCGCGACTCTTATTTTGCATGAAGCCATTTTGTAATAGCATTCGATTTTTACGGCCTGGGAGGAAGACGCGGATGTCGCTTCCTTATAATATTCGAAGGCCGCTTCATATTTTTCAAGATTGAAACCCGCTTCCGCCGCTATATAAAGCAGGTCGAAAAGAAAATCGGCGCAAGTGAACGATTTTTTAAAAAGGTCGTTTAAGACCGTTGAATCAAGAAAAACGAACTGAACGGCCGGCAGTAGTTTCAGTTCGCCGTCAGCCGCTTCAAATTCAGCAATAAGGCGCCTGGTTCCAGAATATACGGAGTCATAGTCCTGAATCGAGAGGCGCAGACGCAAGGCCGCCATCCTGAAATAATAATAAGCCTCAAACGATCTTTCGACTCCCGCTATATATGACAGGGCTTCTTCGTTCCGGCCTTCGGCTTCGGCGATCCTTGCCAGAAAAAGGCTTGCGTATGGATATGCGCGCTCATATTTAAGGCTCGCCATAAAAGATCGCCGGGCCTGTTCGTAGTTTTTTTGCATATATTCGCATATGCCCGACGCGAACTCCATTTCATATTTGAAATGACCATAAGGACCGTCATCATTGATATCTAATCCGCTCTCATAAATGAGTTTAGCTGAAAGTTCGCCGCCTTTTTTAAAATCCGATCGTGAAAGGGCGTTAGCCAGGGATAAAACATCTTCCCTGACCTGATTTTTAGAAAAAAATTTTTCTAATATTCTCACCGTTAACGAATATATAGAATCCATTAGTTAGAACGCTCTCTTAAGACGACGCGACCGGAAAAATTATAGTTAAGCCGCATCTGCCCATAACTTTCGTAAAGGTTTCCGTAAATACCGTCAGCTTCAGCTCTTACGCCTTTTTTACATATGCCTTCCATAAATGCCATCGTTATGATGTTTTTATATCTGTAAAAAGCCGGCGTGTTTTTGAAATCGTAAGTGTGGAGGTTGACTATATGAGACAGGTTTATAAAATTTATTTTTTTGTTAAGCGCCCATCTGAAGACGAGATAAATGAATTCTTCCGCGTATTCGTCGATATAAATAGCCGAAGAATCCCAGAATTCGGCAACGATCGTGCGCTTTTTTATTCTGATATTTTTTGAATGCTGATTGTACGAGAAGATGTCTTTAAGCGAATATATGATCGCGCCGAAAGCCACGTTTCGCGGTTTCAATTCCTGAAACTTTTTAAAAAGTTCAATATCCTGGGGCGTTGAAAGGGTGTTTTCGAGCACCACGCATGTGGCCGGCGAAGACCGCGCGGTTTCTTCGGCGATGGTTTTAAAGCAGTCCAGCCACAGTTCGACTGATACGGTTTCATCGAGCTGTTCCTGAAAATCGATGAGCGGCTCCTTTATTACGCCGATATATTCCGGGTGAAATTCCTTGACTATTTCGGCGATTGCCTGCTCGCAGTGATAACGCCATGTAAGAAAGTTTACGGAGCCGCATGCGCGTCCGGATTTGGGTTTGAATGAAAGGGCGTCGCCGTACCATCCGCGGACGCCGAGGAAATTTATATAAAGCTTGAAGCCGTGGCTTTTTAGAAGTTGCAGAGTTTCGCGTATATCATTGACTTTCGAGGTGTTTTTATAAATCCAGTCGTCAAGGAAAACCCCGATTTTAACGGTATTAACGCCGAGTTTTTTGGCCACTTCAATTTCCATGGTGATTTCAGGTCGGCTCCGCCAGGAGTTCCAGATGCTGTTAGCGTTCAGATAATCCAGGCCCGCCGAAAAATCGAAAGAATTGTTGATGTATATCGTGTGGTCTAATGAATTATTGAATAGAAAATAAGCCGGTTTTATAAGGTTCGTGCGGACACGCTGTACATTGGATATTATGGCCTTCAATTTATCCAGAATACTGAATATCTGGATATTTATAACGGCGCGATCGATCTTTCTAACTCCCCAGACCTCTTTCAAAAGATAGAGCATGTCTTTTTGCAAAAATTCTATTTCTTTGCGAAGGTCTCTTACAAGAGAGGCATATTTTGCCCCGTCTAAACCTTCCGGAAGATTTTCGTCGATAAAGGAGATGACGCCCCAGAGGTAAAAAAATCCCCAGATGTCCATTTTCATCATAGCCGCGCTCGAAGGGAAATAGCTTTGAACAAAATTTTCGGCATATTTCCGGGCGAACCAGATGCTTTCTTCATCCTCGGTTTCCGAGGCGCGAGCATTCGGTAGAAAGCAGAATAAGAGTGAAATAATCAGCGCGGAATTTATAACCCGGCGAGTGATCGTGCTATTAGAATTTGTTTTCACTTCAGTTCAGCCTTCACTTTGACGTATAGTGACGAATTGCGAGTTTTAAGCTCGGATAAAAGTTTTTCAAGTTTTTCCGGCATATTCGTTTTTTTGTATATGTCAGCCAGCGAGACATAAGCTTCCAGGCAATCCGGAGCGGAAATGAGGGCTTCCGTATAGTGAAAAATCGCCTCCGGGTATTTTTTTTCCGAGAGATAAAGCCTGGCCATTCCGAGATGGGCTATGACATATTTAGGGTCCAGAGATATCGCACGCTCTAAGTATGTTTTGGCCGATTCCATGTCGTTGAGCTTGATGCTGGCCGTGGCGGCGTTATTGTAGAGCTTAGCGTTAGAAGGGAATTTTGAAATTCCTTCGGTATAGGAGTTAAGCGATTCCTCATATTTTTTCATGTTGAAAAAAATATTTCCCAGATTTAGGTAAGCCGAGGCCATATCGTGCGCCGAGCCCACCAGATCAAGCGCTTTTTTACATTCCGCAAGCGCCTGTTTATAATTTTTTTCTAGTATCAGCGCATCGACATACAGATTACGCATCTCTAAATTTTGCGGTCGCGAGGATGTGAGCGATTTATAGCAGGCCGAGGCGCGGGAATAATCTTTTAGTCCGATATGACATTTGCCGATCAGCATGTATAATTCGTGGTTTTCAGGATGAACTTTCTGAAGGGGCTTTAAAATGGAGAGCGCTTCCAGGAAACGGCCTTCTGAAACAAGACCGGTGACCTTTATAAGGTTCTCGGAAGTTTCAAGCGCCGGAGAGCCGGCGTTAATTTCCGGTTGAAATATTTTTTCGGAGCCGCATTTAAAGCTTTCCAAGCTTTTAAAAAAACGTGAGGCGAATTCGGAATTTGCCAGGTAGGCCGGAAGCTGATAAGAAACTTCAAACAAAGTATCGGCATATCTTTCGTAAAGTGAAACCTCGTATATATTTTCACGTATGTTGTTGTCGACGAATTTTCGCGTTAAAATAGCTCTTTCCGGGCCCGGTTTATAAACCGATATTAGTTTGTAATAGGTATTCGTTTCGCTCTTTTTTTCCATGATATTGACCTGCTCCATAAAGCTCTGACTGGAGGGCGTAAAATATTTAGATACTATGATCATCGGAATTAATCTTAACCCTTTATTATTTTTGTTGACAAAGGCGATCACGCCTCCATAATTATTGGATGGCTTAAAGTGCTTATGATAAAGCATTTTAAAACCCTCGGCCTGGTTTTCGTAGGCTATGAAATCAGAAACCGGGGTTGAAGCTGCGGCGGGTTCTTCGATTATGGGTTGTCTGGCGTTTGACGCCGCGGAAGCTGAAAATAACATGAGTTGAATGAAAAATATTGCGATGAAGCTTGTTAACGGCCTGACTAAATTGGAAGATTTTAATAACATATTTAAAAGTTCACCATTTTTTATCATTAATATAAAATTTATATTATATTATCAAAAGTTATTCCAACTGTCAACTTTTAAAGATTTTAATTTTTTTCTTGAAAAATCTTTTTTATTCTGGTATAATTAAAAAGCAAATTATAACGATTAGATTCATGACATTAAAAATTTAAACATAAAACTTAGTAAGGAGAGTTCAATACTATGCTTGTTAATCTGCTTTATTTTCTTCATTTCATAATAACCGTTGGATTGATAGTAGTAGTCTTAATGCAGGCCGATAAGGGTTCCGGTCTTTCCGGTGCTTTTGGTGGCGGCGCTTCGCAGACTATATTCGGTTCGACCGGTGGTATCGATTTCATAGGCAAAATAACTACGACGCTTGCGATATTATTCATGCTCACATCTCTTGGTCTTTGCCTCGTCATAACTCAGCCTTCGCAGGGTGGATCCGAGGTCAGACAATCTATTCCGGGCGGCGGAAACGCGGCGGATCATGTTCCGGCAGTGGATTAGTTATCTTGATTAAAAAAGGTTTTTTAAAATTTTATTATCATAAGGGGCGTACGATTTTATATTAAATTGTACGCCTTTTATTTTTTTTACGTTATTAATAAAATAAATATATTATTTTAATCATAAGGTTCCCGATAATAATATAGTGACTGACGGATAGCGGGTCTGCTCTTGCACTATTAATTTTTATGAAACGGTAAAAAAATGGCCAACTTTAAGTTAGAAGATTCAACTGAATATCATCAGATTAGAGACAGAAGAAGACAGATATCTTCTCTGGTCAATCGCACCGGGAATTTTTTTCCGGGTATTTGTACCGCCGTTTCTACTCTTATCAAGCAGCTGCAGACTGAAACATTTCCAAATGTTGACAGCGCCGGACGTGATCTGATGCCTAAACGAAACGAGATATTCGGCCAGATAATCCGTCCCGATTATCTTGAAACTATAATTACCGAATTCAACTCGTCGGTTACGAAATCTCCTTCACGCGCGTCCGCCGTAGCAAATTACTCTTTTGCCGAATATATATTCTGGCTTGAATGTGAAAGCCCCGAGCTGAAAAAATACCGTGCCGGTCCCGCTAATGAAGATCCGCAAGTAAGGCTCGCGAGAACTATCAGAAGGCGCGGCGAAGAATTTTACCGCTCGGGGACTATCGATGAAGCGATAAAATCTTTTAAAGAGGCCGACGCAAAAAATCCTTTTGATTTTACCGTTCATTACCAGCTTGCGCTCATTCATTTTTTTGAACTCGCCGATTACGTTGGCGCAATGGAATTTTTTAACAAGGCCTCGAAATATTCTTCAAATAAATCGAAACATGTTTTCATACACAGCATGGCCTTCATCGGTCTTATGCTGAGACTTATGGCGCAGTGTACCAAAAATACCGATCTTTACGGCGAGTCGTATCAGGCTCTCGTTCAAGCCTACAATGCCGATCCGACTTATATTTTTTCAATTTATGCTCTGGTGCAGTGCAATTGTATAATTACATCGAATTCCGCGTCGTCGAAAGAAACCGTTTCACTTACTAAAGAACTTATAAAAAAAGAGAGATTTCTTTTATTCCAGCTTATATATGACAGGGCTTTTGACGCATTCCTTCCTGAACTGGCAAACCTTTGCTCCGCGCTGACGTCGGAAGCTATAGAGTCGGCGTCTGAATCGTTCAGAAAGGTCGATGAAAAAATGGCCGAACTTTCACAGGCCACTAAATTTATGAGCGTGCCTTCGAAGATGACGACGCTGCGAGCTGAACTTGATGAAATAACCGGACAGTACAGTCATAAAAATTACTTTGACGCGGTAATTGCGGGAGACAGGGCATTAAAACTTTTAAGCAACATACAGGAATTTTTGCAGGAAGTTACCAAGAACCGGGCTTATTTTGAAATGCGCGACGCCGTTGAAAGCACTACGGTGATGTATAACGAAGAATATAAGGAAGTTATGCGTCAATTCATAAAATTCGAGGAAAACTACCTTATTCAGAAACAGCGTCTCGCTGAAATTAATAAGAACTATCCTGTCGCTGAAGCTGAAAAAACAATTAAAAAAGCGAAAAATTCGCCTTTGCTCTCTTCCGAGGATGAATTTGAATACGTTCCAGCCAAACCCGGCTGGCACGACGGTAAAACTTTCGCTTTTATTAAAATAATCACCGGCTGTTCGTCTTCAACCCTAATGCTCGCTATAATATTGGTTACTTTCCTCGTCGTATATCAGGAGATTAATTGGGTTCCGCTCGCGCTTGGCGGGCTCAACCTTTTATGCATTCCCATGTATGGCGGCATAATTGCCGAAATTTATTATGTCATAATTGAAAATAAGCGCAAGACCATACAGCATAATCTAATAAAACTCGAAAAAACCCTTTTAATAAACAAAACAAAGATCACTGAAATAGACAAGGCGCTCCGCGAAAAGTATTCGGCGATAATATCCAGCAAGGCTAAGGTATCTGCATTTACCGCGGGGCAGATGCTGGATATGGGAATTGAAGGCAATTTCGATAAGTTAAGAGCCCTTATGCCTTGATTAATGAAAACTTATATACACTACCATTCGCAGAAGTTTGATGCAGCAAGAGGATTTTAATGGCGGAATTCAGGCTTGAAGACTCACTTGAATACAGAAAAATAAGGGAACTTAGAAATATCGTTATTTCTTCTGTAAGAAATGATAACTTTTCTCTTGCGATATTTAATGCGATCCCGCTCGTAATAGCTCAAATGCCTTGCGAAGCGCCCCCGCCGGCTCCCGTTTCCACGGAAAAACCCGTTGCGGCAACGCCGACTGACGGGCCTTCCGAAATTGATATACGCAAATTCTACTATGAAAAAAGGCGCGAATACATACCCATTATAACCCGACCCGAACTTATTGAGGCCGAACTTTTAACCTTTAAATCTAAGGTTTCAAAAAGCCTTTATAATATTTTCGCGATATCGAATTATGCTTTTGCGGAACCTGTTTTCTGGCTCGAATGTGAAACCGAGGAATTGAAAAAATACCGTTCAACCCAGACTTATGAAGACGCCAACATTACCCAGTCGAAAAAAAATAGAAGAAAGGCCGAAGAGGAATATAAGAATAAGCAGATAGATGAAGCTATTCAGGAATTCATGGAAGCCGAATCTAAAAATCCCCTGGATTTCACGGTTCATTATCAGATGGCGTTGCTCTTTTTTTTCGAGAAAGCTGATTATAACAACGCCATGTTCTGGTTTAGAAAGGCCAGTAAAAATGCTTATAATCGATCTTCACAGGTTTTCATACACAGCATGATCTTTTTAGGCCTTATGCTCAGATTGCGCGCTCAACATCAAAGAAACAAGGAACTTTTCAGCGAAGCTTATCAGGCGATAGTTCAGGCGTATAACCTTGATACCGGTTACGCGTTTTCAAGATATGCCCTTGCGCAGTGCATGTCGCACATAACCGACCAGTCTGAAATCTTCAATCAGGCTAAAGTCATATTGAAGGATCTTATAAAACTCGAAAAAATCTTTGCTTTGCAAGTGATTTATGATATCTCGTTTGATATGTTTCTGGATCATATCGGGGATCTTTATAAAGATTTAAGCGCTGAAACGGAATCGTTCATAAAAAAACTTTTTGAAAAAACCGAGAGCCTTTTAGAATATCTTAGAAATTCAAAGGCTTATCTGCCGGTTACAGGCCAGCTTGGCGGCTTTGAAAACATATATCAAAAATATCTCGAGCAGTTTGCCAACAAAAACTATTTTGAAATGGTTGATCTTACAACCAGGATAGTATCGACTTTAGACGAACTTCAACAAATGATAGTTGAGACCGATAAAAATAAAAAATTCGCGGAGATAAAAGACATCGTCGAAAAGATAATGTTTAAATATAGCGAAGAGATTAAAGTGGTTATGGACCCTATGATAAAAGCCGAAGCCAGATACAATATAGCGAAAGAAGAACTTCAAAAACTTAATAGCTCTTATCCCGAACCGGATCTCTACCTTTTGTCAGACAAAAATTCAGATGACCAGGATGGTATGAGCAATTATCAAAAAGCCGGCTGGCGTGAAAGCGGTCTTTTTACGATAATTAAAATAATTTCCGGAAGCGTAATATTTATGATGGTTTTCCTTTTTATAATAATAGTTTCCCTCTTTCTTGAGTCGAGCATTCTTTTCATAATTCTCTGCGGTTTCTTAAATATGCTTCTGATACCTTTATATGGCGCGACCTGCGGCGAAATTTTTTATAACGTCATAGAAAGCCGGCGCAAGAATATAAAAAACACTATTGATTCAGCCAGAAATGAGATGAATTCACTGAGGATAAGGGCGGATGAAGCCGGTAATAAAATAAGCGATAAATATATAAAATTCATTGCTGAGAGTACTCGGCTTTCAGTATTTACATCCGAGAAAATTTTTGAGATGGCTTCCGAAGGTAATTACGAAAAAATAAAAAGTTTGATATAATAAACAAGTTCTGATATAATAAACATAGTCTAAACAAATTAAAGAGAAATTTTATGTCAGAGAGTTAAATGTCAAGCTTTAAGCTGTCCGATTCGCTCGAATATAAACAGATAAAAGAGAGAAGAAAGGTCGTAAATTCCCTTTTGGGGAATACGATACCGCCTCCAATGCCGTCCGTATGCGTGGCAGCCACCGCCGTAGTCAACCAGTTTTTAAAACCTTTTTCGTCACAATCTTCCGCCATGTTTTCATCGGATGATGAAAAGGAATTTGCGGCTAAGGTTCGTACTATTTATAATCTTGTAGCCAAATCAGAAACTTTAGACAATAAAATAAGCCAATTAAATGCCAGGTTAATGAAAAACGTTTATGATGTTCATGCCGTTTCAAATTATGCGTTCGCCGAATGTCTTTTTCAGTTCGACTGCGAACTTCCGGATACCAAGAAATATCGCCAGGGCGGTTCGCCGACGGAAGATTCAAAAATGAAAACGGCCCGGATATCAAGGCGTAAGGCTGAAGACTGTTTTAGAAACGGGCAGGCTGATGAGGCCATAAGAATATTCAAGGAAGCGGAAGAAAAATTTGACTTTGATTATACCGTATGCTATCAGATGGGTCTTTTATATTTTTGGGAAAAGGCGGATTACGTCGAGGCCATAAATTATTTTAGAAAGGCTATGAAGTGTTCGCAGAATAAATGTAAACAGATTTTTGTAAGCAGTCTTGTTTTTATAGGTCTTTTAACTCGTATGGCTGCCGTGGTCAACAAGGAGAACTTGCTTTATTCCGAAGCTTATCAGGCTGTTTTGCAGGGTTACAACCTTGATACTACCTGTAATTTTACTCTTTATGCCCTGGCTCAATGTTCCGCCGCCATGAAAGATCATTCGGGTTACGTCGGTGAAACCACTGAACTTATAAGAGAACTCATAAAAAGAGACAGCTTTTTCGCTCTTCAGATAATTTCTGATTACGCGTTTGCGCCCTTTATAAATGAAATTGAAAAAATATACGTTGAAATAATAAAAGATCTGAATAATTCCGGTATAGATCTTTTTAAACAGATAGACGACTCGTTTGAAAAAATATCGCAGGTTACGAAATATATTTCGGTGCCGTCCAAGATCAGCGCGCTTAGAAATGAATATAACGCGATCTTAAGCACTTTCAATTCAAACAAGAATTACTTGGATATGTCGGAAATAATAATCACCTGCAAGGAAATTTTAAAAGCGCTTCAGGATCTTTTCCTGGAGGTCGGTAAAAACAGAATCTATTATGAGCTGAGAGAAGCGCTCGAAAAAATGACCGTGGAATATCAGAAAGAAGCTGACGAAGCGGCCGCGCCTTTTAAAAGGCTTGAGGAAGAGTATAAGAACGCCAGAATTGCCCTGGAAAATCTCAATAAAAGTTATCCTCTGGCGCATCCGTCGCAGAATCCGGAAGAGGCTCAAAAGAATACCGGTGAAATAGCCTGGTATCAAACCAGAGGTTTCGTTATCATAAATGTCGTTTCGGGCTTTTTAACTTCTATTCTTTTTATTTCCGTTATAATAAGCAGTTACGTCGCGATGCAGATCGAGATTACATGGCTTACATACATTTTGTGCATAGGCGTGTTAAGTTTTATTCCCATATACGGAAGGCTTTGTGGTGAAATTTTCTATATTTATGTTGAAAAACGCCGTCGCCGTCTCGATGATGAAGTTGTTCGCTTGACGCATAACTTCCACGCTAAAAAACCTAATCATGAAGAAAATCAGAATAAAATAAGGGATAAGTACATTAAAACGATAATGGAAAAGCACAAGGTGCCGGCGTCTCTCGCCGATAAGATGTTCGAATGCGGTATGAGAGGGAATTTCGAACAGCTGCGTATTATTTTACAGGCTAATCCATCATGTAAGTAAACGAAACGCGGTGCGTTGAGTTGAGCGTGTCATGGTTTCTGAAGCCATAGTCAAGCTTTATGTTTTTGAATTCAAAACCAAAACCTGACGAAAATCTGGATGGATAGGTGCTGTAACCGGCCCTGACCTTGAAATTTCTTGTCATGTTAAATTCTTCTCCGAGATTTATGGAACCTTTTTTTTCAGTTCCCTTGTGGCTGTAGTCCAGGCATAGCGTGAGATTGTCCTTGGGATTGAAAGCAAATCCCGCTTTAACGGTTTTAGGAACTATTTCATTCATTTTTGGATTGTTTAAGTTTAAGATCGCGACGCCAAAACGAAAATTTTTCTCGAATTTCGCGATGAATCCGAAATCCATTGAAAAAGCGCTTCTATCCGTCGTGTTTGATATGAATGACGACATTTGCTTGAAAGTAAGGCCGAAGTGGTGACGTTCGGTTATCTGACGCGCCACCGTCATGTCTATCTCTTTTTCACTATATAAGCCGGAACCGAATTTTGAATATCCGAAAGAAACGACTGAAAACGGCAGGAGCGGCTGCGTGAAATTGAAATAATCGAGAGGAAGCTCGGACTGGCCGAAAAGAGTCGTATGCATTGATGTAAATTCGCCGCGTTTGACCTGAGATATACCGGCCGGGTTATAAAACTGCCCTTCGCCGTCATTGGAAAGCGCTGTATAAGCGCCGCCCATGGAACTTGAGCGTACGCCCAGGTCCTTGTCCTCGAACTCGGCCGAAGCCGGCGCGGCCAGCATGACAAGGAACGCCAATGCTGATAATATAAATAATGTTAAGTGCGTTTTCTTTCTTTGCGCCATAGCGTTTTAATCCTTTAAATTTTTGGATACGACTATAGTACCCTGGTAAGTTCTTGAACTCTTTTGAGGGCTTACGCTTTTCAGCTGATATAAATAAATGCCAGTTTTAACTATTCTGCCAAAATCGTCACGGCCATCCCATTCAGCTTTATTTTTTCCGCCTGAGACCGTTTCTCCGGAAAGCAGCCTTCGTATGAGAACGCCCCGTACGTCGTATATTTTTATGGTGATGACGGTATCGACCGTCGTGGTGTAATTAATGAATGTACTGTCGTTCCAGCCGTTTCCGTTGGGTGAAAACGGGTTTGGGGAAACGAAAATAGTATTCATATCGAATTCTTCTCGCGAAAGGTCTTCGACCAGAAGATAAAGCGAAAGATGGTTGACTTTTACGCTGACTTTTCCGTTGCTTACTACGCCGCCCATTTTTTCATAGGCCAGGGTCGCGGTATTGTAATAGTAAATTTTTAGGTTTTGCGAGTCGCTTATATTTTTGGCGGCGAGATCCGCGCTTGTAAACGGTATCTCGATTGTGACGGGTTTTTGAAACTTGTAACCGTCGGGTCCGAAATCATATGCGACGTCAAGGGAGCGCACTCCGTTCATATTATCGATCACGTTGGTTCTGGGTATCTCGCTTTTTATTAATTTTTTTATTGTAAAAGACGTATCGATCTTTACGGCTCCGGCCGGAATTATTATGCGCGCCTGGTTTTCGCCGCCGACAACGCCGCCGGCGATGCCCGCGATACCCGAAGATTTGTCGCCGATCTGGATTTTTCCATCAAAAACGCTTACATCCGGAGATGAAGAAACGGTGACGTTCTTAAATTGGAGATCTATATATTCGGGATATGTTTCACCGTAATTTGCCGCCGAGCGGAATTTTATGCGGGCTGCCTGGCCGGAAGGGCCTCCTTTTCCAGTCTGATCGACGAGTTTGAAGTTTATGACGCCCTCGGTTTGATCGGTGTCGTTAATCTCGTTAAAATATGTTGAGAAAAGACTTCCGACGGCTATTTGAGACCCCGGCCGGACTGCGTCCTGGTCTTCGACCGTAAGGTATTTCGCGTTAAAATAAACGTCGAAGGAAACTTCGGAAATATTTGGCGCATTTTCTATATTTATATCAACGAAAAAACTTTCGCCGGGCGCCACGAGTTTGGCGGGCGTTACGATGCTTATTTTGGGAGTGTTATCGATAACGCTTATTTTATAGGGCGTGCCTTCTCCGGCATCCGGTGCATAAGTAGCCGTGCGGGTGCCGTCGAACGCTCTCAGGTAATAATCGACGCCATTTAGCGTTACCGATGCCGCCGGGATTATGGCGCGATAAACGTTTGTGTTGTCAACCTTTTTCATGGGGATATAACTGTATACTCCGGCGACCGCGCTGTTTCTGTATCCGACATCTATCTCATCGGCGTTTTCGACTTTTGCGTATATCGTTACGCTCTGATTTACAATAGCTTCCGTGACCGGAGAATGCGAAAGAGTTATCCTGGTGGATGCGCTGGCATTTTTTGAGTTTTGCTTGCCGGGCGTTCCATATGATTTTCCGCTTTCAACGAAATTATAGCGGTCGACGTCGAAATTTCCTATTGAATAAACCGATTGTATGGATTTTTCAATGGATTTTCCATTGCCGTTTCCGCCCTGTGACGAAGAATATTCCACGACTGAAAGTTCTATGTCGTCCGGCGTAGTAAATGACAACCTGCTTCCGGTTGCGTTTATTACGAAACCGTTTGAAGCGAGAGCGGTAAATCCGTCGCTGGTCCGCCAGGTTCCGTCGGCGTCTCCATAAACGTCTGAAAAAGCCGCGTCTTCTCTATATGATGCTTTGTTAAGCCTTGTAGTGACGACGAGATATGAATTCGATTCTATTTTGGTGTCGTTGGGAAATACATAAACCTGGCCGTCGCATTTAAATTTATAACCGCTTATATCATAATAGCTGGAGGCTTTATTATAAAGTTCGATCCACTGAAGGTCCTTAGGGCTTTTAACCAGCACGGCTGAAGGGTAATACATGATTTCGTTTATTTGCACGGGAAAAAGGGCGGTCACCGCGAAGCTTAACTTGCAGGTGAGTTTCGGGTCGAATTTATCCTTGAACGTTATCGTTTTGGTGCTGACGGTAGTGTCCTTGATAAAGATCTTTTTCGTTCCGTAGCGGAGCGTCACTTCGATTTTAGGGGAATAATCGAGGCCGTTTTCCGAAAACAGCGTGCCTTCGGCATCGGAAGTTACGCTGATCAGAGATGACGAAACCTGCGATACCAGGCCGTCAACGTCAACCGCTTTTATGTCGACGGCGACTTCGGAATTGGCGTTGGCGTATATAGTCGGGCCCGGATCGGTCGTAAGGGCAATCGGGTAACCGGCGGCTACATTGGGCTTGCCCGGAGTAGGCTTCACGAAATTTGAAAAATCCGTCTGCGAATTCGTGTCAGCGCTTTTTTCATTGCGGCCGAAAGATGAATTCGCCGCCTGGTTTTTTATGGAAACGCAATCGACGTCATCATAGACGAGCGGTGGATTCATGTCGAGTATATCGCCCGATTCTATGATTTTTTTCAGGATAAGCCTGTTCGCTTCAGAAAGAGGGCCCGCGGAGTAAGATACCGCGTCGACATATTTCAATGCTGAATTTTTAACGCTTATTAAACCGAAAACCTTTGACAATCCGGTCACCGTGGTATTCACGTTAACGACGTTATTAAGCCTGGATTCGAATCCGCTCGATGTCGAGCCATATTTAATTACGATATAATCGCCGCTTTTTACAATGGTGCCTTTAGGGCAGATGGTTGAAAAATCTATGCCATCGCTTATTTCATAACCGGATATGTCGGTTCCTCCGCCGCCTGAACCGTCGTCGGAGACATAAATTTCAATGAAGTCGCCATTGCTCGATCCTGCTTTGAATTCGTTTACAAGGAGTTTGGCCGCGATCCCGAGGTTTCCATTTGAAGCGCCGGGGGTCTGGCAGTTCATGAGCGAAAAATCGTTTTTGCCGTTTGTGTCGGCCCGGCCCGGGAATCTTGCGACTACGTTATTGGTTGCTATTGAAGCGATGCTGACGCCCGATTTTTTATCTACGCCTTCCCATTGCTTTTGTGAATTTAAATAAAGCATGTTGTTGTAGTCAACGTCATCCGCCATTGTATTGCAAACCATAGCGTCCTGTATCTGACCGGAAGTATTTTTCAATGTCATTATGAAGCTGGCTGAGCCGATGCTTGTTTTTCCAGTATAGGCGTTAAGCAGGTTCAGCGAAGGGAAAATATCGTCCGCCTGATTCGCGGAGTTATATTTTAAAACAATATAATTTCCGGTTTTGACTATCATCGAAGCAAAAGTTTTATCGGGCGTTACGCTTTCGGACATTCTGGAAAGCTGCCAGTTTATAATATCTACGCCGTTTCCGAAATTGCCGTCGTCCTTGCAGTAAACTTCAACATAATCAACGCCGGGCGAGTTTTTTGGCGCAACCTCGTTGATCAGCAATACCGAATTATAAGCCGACTTATTATAGGTTTCACATATGGGACTGTTATCTATCTGCGCCAGAACGCCGTTATAACGCCTTGTTATGATAGCGAAACGGTTAAGAGACGATTTGTCCGACGCTATGAACATTGGCGGGGTAATATTTAAAATCGATACCTGACCCACTTTTCCGGAAGTTATGCAAGCTCCGGTTATTTTAATGACATATTCCTGATTTTGATAGCCGCCGCCCGTTATTTCTTTTATGGCGGCGCCTTCCATTCCCATGCCTTCCAGGCGCACGTTCGAATAGTTAGGTGTAAAACGCCAACTATAAGGCACTTTTACCTGTACTTCGTAAAGCGTGTCGTTATCCGGAAAAGATACGGTGAGTGAAATGTCCGATAGTTTTCCGGTTTCGACGCGCTTCGGATTGATGACCACTTCGCCCGAACCGCCGCCTTCGATACCGCGCCATACATTTTCAGCCGCATTCGCTTCGAATGAATTTGAAAAAAACAATAAAAAGGCGGATATTAATATTATTACCTTTATTGAATGTTTAATTGTACTTAAGTTATATTTCATCATCATTTTTAATTAAAGCCTTGCTTCCAGTTTAAAAGTTGAATTTATGCTTGTAAAAAGAGATCTTTCGTGTTCGAAATCAAGAAAAAAATCCATGTCATCGTTTACCTTGTATTTTATTTCTTCCCGGTTGCTCAAAATTTTTGGACTTATTGTACCTTCTTCGGCCTTTTGATTAATTTCGCTTGAGAACTTTAATCTATTTCCGGCTTTTATATTAAAAAGCGCGCCGCCGCTTGTTACTCCACCGCGTCTTGCGCCAGATTCGATGTCGTAGCCGTCCGAAAGCAGCGACCCTTTTAATTCAAGTGAGTACGGGCTGTTCTGGCCGGCGAATATTAATTTTACCGAATCATCGGTTTTTTGAAAATTCATATCGCGGCTTGGCATGTCCGTATCCCAGTATTCCCTTTTAAAAAGAACTTTCAAAAAATCAAGCGGGTTATATTTTACGCCGAATAAAAATCCCTTTAAAGCGGCGGCGGGTTCGAAAGCATTCGTTCTTTTTTCATTCTTTGCCGCAACCTGTCCGGTCAGCGCAAGCGCTTCGTTGAGATTATAATCCATCATCGCGCGATTTTCGAGCATTTTCATTCTGGCTTCCGTGAGGTTCATTCTTCCGGATTGCATCAACGAGTAGCCGAGCGAGACGTCGTTATTAACTTTGCGCCTTAATTTAAAGTTAAATTCGTTGGTTTCATCCTTGACCTTGGAGTAAGTCTTGAGCGCGCTATCATTATATTCGACAAAATATACGTTTTTATTAACCGGAAAGGTGGAAGCCCTGAAATTGATGATATTGAGCTCGTCCGCGCCGCCATTTTTCCGCTGGACGCTCACTCCGTTTTCGATATTTAATTTTGATGAACGTGAGCTGACCTTCAGGTCGGCCTGTTCGGAATTGGCGCTGTTTGAAAAATTCGTGTTGAGCGATACGTTTTCATTTAAATTATATAAGAATTTTCCAAAAAATTTATCTTCGTCGGAAATATCACTGCTTAAAGTTCCTTTTAAAGGTTCTGTTCTTAAAACTCCAACGCTGCCGTTGATTTTGCTTAAAGTTCCGTCTTCTTCCGAGGGATGCAGGTCGAATGAAAATTCGCTTTTTTTCTCCGGCTTTACATAACCTGAATGATAAGGCACATAATTCGTATCTACAAGAGTGTGTTTCAGATTAGTGTCGATATAGCGGCCTTTTAGTTTTGTATATAAGTTCAGGGCGGCGCCGTCGCGTGAAGCGTCCTCTATTCCCGCCGAGTCTTTGAAGGATCTGGAATATTCAAGAGACGTATCCAATTTTTCGGTGAGTTTTATGTCCTGGCTGAGGTTAAATTCCGTTCGCGCGTTTGGAAGCGCGTATCCATTCTGGGAACTCTCTTCACTTCTCATGACGCCGACTTTAGTCATGCCTTTTTCAGAAAGCTTATTTTCACTGAAGGCGCCGAAGGAATAACGGTTGACATTTTCAAACGAGGTTTCTACGGAATACTGGATATATATTTCCGAACCGAGAGGCACTTCTTCGTTGAAAGTGAGAATGCCATTTTCGCAATCGAGGCCGTAATCGATGTTGCGTCGCTTTAAAACGCCGTCTATATAAACTCTGTCGGATTGAAGTACGATCTTTTCGGCGGACAGCTTGAAGGGGCCGCATCTTCCTTCGCCCGTGAACTGGTCTTTGGCGGGGCGACCGTTCTCGTAAGTGCATAAAAAGGTCAGATTTTGATCCTTGTCTGACGTTATGCCGTTAAGGTTCGCCACAAGGCCGCGCATCTTTTTTTCACTTCTGGAAAATCCGGTTATTCCTGAAAAATTTATATCTCCCAGCTCGAGCTGGAGTTTCTCGCCGCTATATTCGAAACGCATGCGTTCCACTTTTTCGGAAAGCGAATCGTCGATCTTTAAGTCGGTTGTAATATTTTCGTTGATATTTCCCTTGAGGTTGACTTTGAGGTTTTGTTTGACCTGATTGTTTTCCGCGCTGTTTGAAAGTTTGTATGATATCACTTTTTGACCGTCCAGATTTAAACCGTCAGCTAATTCGACCGCGAGGCAGATGCCTGCGATTGATTGAAAGCACAGGAGCAGCGCGAAACATGCCGTTGAAATAGATATGAATCTGAAAGCAGGGAGTATCATACTTAATATATATCGGATAATATATTCAAAAACTTTCTTGTTTTTTCAAAGGCGTGTTCACTTCCGGAAATCGGGCCGCCGGTCTTCGATCCGTAGCCCGGGATTTCGACGATGGATTATTAAGCTTGAAGGTGAGCTTTTGAAAATTTCAGAGATTTGCACCGGCCGGGAAAATATTAAAACAAAAGTTGAAATCCGTAAAACAATAATATATAATTGCCGTAAAACAATAAAATACGGTCGGGCAAAGATGAAACAAGATAGGACAGGTTCAGAAGATAAAAAAATGAAGAAGCGAAAACGATTATGTATTTTCATCCGCTGGTTTTTATAACTCCGGCTTTGGCCATAACGTTATATTTCGCGGGTTATATGGTCTCGCGGAATATAGAAAGCGCGTCGGGAAAGATACTGCTGGCTCTCGCGTCGCTTTTGTTATGCGCTCCCGGCTTTTCGCTTATTTTTCATTTTAATTTCATCGGCAATGCCGAATATGTAGAATTCAGAAGCATTCCGTATGTCGAGCTGACCTCTGCCGCGTGGGGTTTTTTATTCGGCGTCGCGTCGATCAAGAAAAATTTTTCGTCGCCCGTCGCCGGCGGACTTTACAGCGCTTTTTTTCTGGTCGTAATGAGCGCGCTCGTTATGGATCCGCTTTACAGCGCCATAATGTGCCCCGTCAGGTTCGCTAAATTTGATTTTCTGGGTCAGTGGAAGGACGGCGTATGCCTTCAATCAAGCGGAGTGACATGCGTTCCGGCGTCCATGGCGACGGTGCTCGATCACTATGGCGCATCTCGCGGTCCGGCCGGCGGCGATTTTCGCATCAACGCGGAATCGAGGCTCGCCCGTCTTTCAAACACTTCCGATTACGGGACGGAACCCTGGCAGGCGTTGCGCTGCCTGAGGGGCGAGGGGCTCGCCGCCGAATGCGTCGAAGCGGATATAGAGAACGTTCCGGCCCCTTCTATAATCGTAATTTATCTTGGAACCACGCAGCACGCGGTCGTATATTTCGGGAAAAAGAATGGAAAATATGAATTCGGCGACCCGCTGTATGGAAAAGTCCTGCTTTCTCTTTCCGAATTTTTAAACAGGTGCGAGTTCAAGGGTATGGCGTTTCACGTTATGCCGCGCAAACCGTTTTAAAAGCTTATTTTTAATGATATTTACCGAAAGATCGGATATGAAGCGGTTTGTGATTTCGATCAGTACGGCTTTATCAGGCCGTGAACGGGAATCCGGAAAAATTGAATATAACGCCGAGATAAAATAAATTATGCCGTTTTTGTTTTGTACGGACTAAAAATTTTCGTTGACAAAAAAGAATAATTTTTCTATAATGATTGCACATTTCTATTAGGAGGAAATTATGAAGCTTTTCAGGTTAAAAAAAATATCATACTGTCTCGTGCTCACTTTTATAACTTTTTTGGTGTTTTCAGTTCTGTCCGCGCCGGTAAATGCGGCGGAAAGCGTTATGCTCGAATATAAATACAAGATGGGCGACAAGATAACATATAACGTCAATATGAACGGTACAACGAAAATGGAAACCCCTAACAATAAAGGTGAAGCGCCCGTAGACGTGAAAATGAAGATTGAACAGAACGTCCTTTTCGTAAATCCTAAGAGCGGAAACATTGACATACAGACAAAAATACTCAACGGTATAGCTAAAAACGCCGAAGGAAAAGATGAGGATCTTAAAAATGTTGGAAATACCGTTTATATGACCATAGCCAAATCGGGCGAACTGCTTGGAGCTACATCTTATGACGCAAATTATGATCCGATCGCAACTTCCATGAGTTTTCCGCAAGAGCCCGTTACGATTGGAAAAACCTGGACGACCGCAATAAAACAGCCTATTGCGATGAACGTAACATACAAAATGAAGGAAATCACGAAATATAAAGGCAGAAAATGCGCCGTTATAGAACAGGAAACAAGCGTTGGCCCCGAAGTTAAAAACGTTAAAGCTAAAGTTACCGGAAAGATATACTTTGACCTCGATAAAGGGTATGTAGTTATGAATGAAACCGTTAGCGAAATGGTCATGAACCAGGAGTTGGAAAACGATTCTCCTAATCTTGGCCCTTCAACGAAACCTGTTAAGACCACGGTTAATCTCAAAGTTAAAATGGAACTCGCCGAATAATTCGACGTAACCTTAACGATAAAAAATGAAAAAATAACGATAGGGGCAGCGTCATAAGGCCTTTTAAGTGAAACCAGGCCGGGTCTCTGCCCTTATTTTTATGGGCTGTTAAATGAGTGTAGATTTCGAAAAACTTCAAAGTTCTATGACCGCCGCGAACGATACTCAAAAAAGGGCCGTTCTTTCTTCGATTTCTGACTCGACGGATCCCAGAGCAAAAAAGCTTCTTGAAACGCTGGCACAGGATAAAAACACCGCTATAAAAATGCTGGCTTCTTCCTACTTGAAAAAAAATTTTTCCGATACGGCCGCTGCTTCCGTGCAAAATCATGGTTCGCATGCCGCCGTTTCAGCTAATTCAAGCGCCAACGGCGTTCAGCCGATAAGTTCATCGAGCATTTTAGACAAATTTTCCGGTTTTGATTTTCAGAAAATATTAGGGCCTGATTTTTTAAAGATATTTGTAGTTCCTTTCGGTTTTATAATCGTCGCCGGTCTTTTTTCGCCGGTAATTCCGCCGTTCTTTTTTCTGGCGGCGTATTTTGGATTGATTATCGCGGTATCGCTTGCATACGATCTGAATATCGCAATCATTCTTGTGTCGGTAGTATGCGTTTTTTCAATGGTTTTGCATTCGGTTGGCCTGATAGTGAATTTTCGGCCGACCATATATCTTTTATCATTGTTTTTCGGTTCGGGCATTGCTATATCGATGGTAACGACGTCTCAGCGGGAGAAACTTCTTAATTCTAAAGCGGCCAATGATGAGTTCAAATCTCAGATAATGCAGATGAAAAAACTGATTGACAAGAAAAAAGACTTTGACGAAACGCAACGCGATATGGATCAGGTAACGAAAATGAAGAATGAGCTGACGGCTAAATCCAGAAGATTGAATGAAACGCTTATACAGATACATGAAATAATTTCCAATCAGAAAACCGATGAGATAGTCGAGCGCGTTACGAAACTTCTGACCCGCCAGCTGGGAGCGAAATCCGTTTCAATATGGGTCGTCAACACTAAATTTCATAGTGTTTATCCTGTCGGTTTTTCAGAAAAACATATATCGCCTCAAAAATATTCGAATATGAACATCCCGACGGACGAAGAAACTATAATCACCAAGGTCGCCCGTGAAGGCGGATTTTATACGGCGGATGATTTTAAAAAAATATCCGAGTATGAGCCGTTCTCAAAAGAGTTCGACATTAAAAGTGAATTCTGCGTTTCAATGGATGCCGGGAATCGTGTTATTGGCGCTATAAACTGTGAAGAAGTCGGAGAAACTTTTGAATTTGGCGATGAAGTGAAAAAACTCATAAAACTGATTGCCGATGTTTCGGCATGGGCGTTGAAAAATGCAGGCGACCTTGAACTTTCCAAACGCGATCTGCAGAATATTAAACAGATATCGGATAAAGACAGGGAAGAAAAGAAAAAGATCCGCGATATATTCGATAAATTCGTTTCGCCGAAGGTCATTGAAGAAATAATGAATAACCCGGCAAGCCTTGCTCTTGGTGGAAAAAGGCGCGCAATCACATTGTTTTTCGCCGATATTCGCGGCTTTACTTCTATGAGCGAAACCATGGCCGATAAACCCGAAATGGTTCTTGACGTGGTGAACCGCTTTCATTCCGCGATGACTGATATTGTAATAGCTAAAGGCGGAACCATCGATAAATATATAGGCGACGCCTTGATGTCTTTATTTGGCGCGCCAATGGCGCTTTCCGCTGCTGATGATGCTTTTAACGCGATCGACGCCGCCGTCGCCATAAGAACTGAATGCCTGAAAATCCGGGAACAACTTATAAAAGAAGGTAAAACTGCGGTTAATGTCGGAATCGGCATAAACACCGGTGAAGTGGTTGTCGGCATGGTCGGCTCGAAACAGATGATGAACTACACGGCAATTGGAGATTCAGTCAATACGGCGGCGAGAATAGAAGCCAACGCCGGTGCCGGGCAGGTCCTCATATCGAAGGCGACCTACGAGCTTGTCAAAACGCGCATAAAGGTCAAGATGCTGGAACCCATCATGGTTAAAGGCAAAAAAGAACCTGTAGAAATATTGGAAGTTTTAGAAGTCATAAAATAGGTGGAGTATGCTTTTTTTCGATAAAACAAGAAGGAATGGCTTTATAACCGGCGCCGAAATAATTAGTTTTATCGTTATAAATGTTCTTATGTTTGCGGCTTTTGGCCTTGGTTCTTCCATACGAAAAGCGCAGGACACCAAATTGATGATAATGATGGCTGAGGAAAAACAACGTCAGGAAGCCATAGAAGCCGTGAGAAAAAAAAACTGGCAAAAGCAGGGGCAGACGGCTGCTCAACCGAAGAAGCCTGAAGACCGAAAATCCGGCGTTATCGAAATAAAAGCGGATCGTCCTAAAGGCCTTGTCGCGGCGACAACGATTATATCGCAAAACCAGCCGTTTAAAAAACTTCCGCCACAGATCGTTAAACAAAATGATTCCGTTCAGGCCAGTAAGCAGCCCAAATCTTTAAAACCGCCAGTCGAAGTCTCTAAAAAAACTTCCGTGAAAACGTTAAACACATCTGAAGATGAAATAAACGCGTCAGAGTCACAGGATTTTACTGGAAGATTCGCTTCACTTATTACGCCTTCTTATACCGATTCCTTTGGGGTCGAACTATACGACACCAAACTTGCCGCGGACTCTTATAAAAATCGTGAGATCGCGATTTTACGCCTCCTGAATAAGATGAGTATCAAGGAAGCTGAAGAAGGAACGCAAGAGGTGGTCTATGCGGTTGATTCAGTGAGCATAAATATTTCGGGCCAAATTGCGGAAATTGAAACCGGCGAAGTAGAACCCGTTTCTAGTATAAGTCAGCTGCGCACCAGTGAAGCCGTGCTTAAACAGCATGAAATAGTTTCAAAATTTTTGTATAGATGCGGCCAAAATTTTTATATAGGAACTAACGGCGGCATTTATTCCATTAAAGTTGAAGAAATACCTGAATTTTCAAAAACGGATAATAAAACAGCTTTTAAATTTGAACGTTACCTGCCGGAACAACTTCCGGTAGCGGACACCATTACCATGTGCGGAAACGGAGAAAATATACTTTTCTGGGGTACGCCTTCGACCGTATATATGATTGATCTTTCTAAGTCTTTGATTACCGACATTGGAATCAATGAGCTTTTTGAAAACAGTAACTGGTATTCGATGTTTTATTACAAGGGAAAACTTTTTCTCGCTAATTACGAAAAAATATTCTGCTACAGCATTGCCGAGCATAAATGGTACTATAGCCCGCCTTATGGAGAATTTGTCGAAACCGGTATATGTGAGGTTCAAAATCTTATAGTCTTTGAAGATTTTAAACTCAATCTTATTTTTGCCATGACGACCAATAATGCCGGTATCGTAACCGGTAAAATGCCTTCATTTGATCCCAAAGCGCTTGAAAATCAAGTGATCAGAAAGATCAGGCCTATACGCAAACTCTTCAATCGCGATATAACCGCCAGTAAGCCCTGCTATTCCTTTAATGAAAATTTCAGTTTCTGGTTGGCATTTGATAGTTATGAAACGCTCCCGTGCGAAATAGTCAGATACGATAAAAGAACTGAAAAATACGAACGCTATAATCAGTCTGAAAAAATAAAGCCGCTTTATACTATTGATATGGCCGTGCATGGTCGCAATGTGCTTTTTGCGACCAACGGCGAAGATGTTTTTGCGATCCTGAGGCTTAGAAATAATGACAAGAATTTCTGGTTTTATTCATTCTGGCCTATCGGCAAGGTTCCCAGGGTTTTTTCGCTTTCCGCGGCTGATGATTTCGTGATATGCGCGACTATGGACGGGAAAATATTTAAGATAGATGTTTCTGAACTTATTAAAACTCTCGAAAAATAAAGAGAACTGCAAAAATAAAAAACGGGAAGCAATTAAATGCCTCCCGTTTTTTATTTAACCTAAGTTTTAAAAGCTATACTATTTCTTATCGTCTTTTTTAACTTCAGCTTTAGGAGCTTCAACTACGGGAGCTTCGGCTTTAGGAGCTTCGATTTTAGAAGCTTCGGCTTTTTTAGCTTTTCTAGCTTTTCTGGCTTTTTTATGTTTTTTTGGAAGGACTCCCTATGAACAAATTCGCACTGACACTGGCTGTTGCCGCTCTCGTTGCAGCACCATCTATCGTAAAAGCTGAAGATCATGCCGCTGGCCGTGATGCAACTGCCGCTGAAGCAACTGCTTCTGCCGAAGTTGCTGCTCCAGCTGCTGTTGAAGCAAAAGAAGCTGAACTGGCTGATGGCACAAAAATCAGCATCGAAGGCGATGCAGTTTTCGTTGTTGCCGCTGATGGCGCAAAAACA
>CAZJFS010000034.1:0-35746 GCA_964545075.1 uncultured bacterium | reverse complement strand
GATAAGATTCCGGCCGACGGCACGCTTTTATGGTCGATGAACCTCGCGGCCGACGAATCGCTTTTAACGGGCGAATCGGTCCCCGTAAGAAAAAGCACCACCGAAAAAACCGAAATGGCCATATCGAGACCGGGCGGCGACGATCTTCCGTTCCTTTACTCCGGAAGCATGGTCACAAGCGGCCAGGGCGTGGCAACGGTCCTGTCGACGGGAGCAGCGACCGAAATGGGCAAGATAGGCAAAGCGCTCCAATCGATCGAAGAAGAAGACACGACGCTGAAAAAGGAAACCGGAAGGCTCGTTAAAAAAATATTTATCATAGCGATATTATTATGCCTGGTGGTAGTAGGAATATACGGTTTTGGAAAAAACGAATGGCTTAAAGGCATATTATCCGGCATAACGCTCGCCATGGCGCTTCTGCCGGAGGAATTTCCCGTCGTCCTGACCATATTTCTCGCTCTTGGCGCATGGCGCATGTCGAAGAAGAACGTTCTCACCAGGCGTGTTGCGGCTGTCGAAACCCTTGGCGCGGCCACCGTTTTATGCAGCGATAAAACCGGAACCCTCACGCGGAATAAAATGACGATAAAAAAACTTTTCAACTGTTCGGACTTTTATGAGTGGTCGGTCAAAACGACCGCGATTCCTGAAGAATTCCATCAGCTCGTCGAATACGGAATATTGGCGAGTAAAAAAGACCCTTTCGATCCCATGGAAAAAGCTCTGGCCGAACTCGGTTACAAAACCCTTATAAATACGGAACACATTCATGAGGATTGGCCTCTGATCGAAGAATATGCCCTCACGAAGGAACTTCTCGCGCTTTCCCACGTCTGGAAAATTCCGGGAAGCGAAGATTTCGTCGTATCGGCAAAAGGAGCTCCGGAAGCTATATTTGATCTGTGCCACCTGAAGAGCGAAGATATCCAGAAATTCGTCGAAAAAATAAATTTAATGGCGTCGGAAGGGCTTCGCATACTCGGCGTCGCGACCGCGAACTTCAAAGGTAAAAAACTTCCATCCTCGCAGCACGATTTCGAATTTAAATTCATGGGGCTTATAGGCTGGACGGACCCTATCCGTGAAACTGTTCCGGCGGCTATCGCGGAATGTAAAAGCGCCGGAATACGCGTAGCTATGATCACCGGAGACTATCCGGCCACGGCGCAAAACATTGCGCGCCAGATCGGCCTCGAAAATCCGGAAGAATTTATAACCGGGCCCGAACTGGAAAAACTCGATTCTGAAACTCTCGCAAATAGGGTTAAACGGACGAATATTTTCGCCCGCGTCGTTCCCGAACAAAAACTTCTCATAGTTAACGCAATGAAAGCCAACGGCGAGGTGGTCGCCATGACCGGAGACGGAGTGAACGACGCGCCGGCCCTCAAAGCCGCCCACATAGGCGTAGCCATGGGAGAACGCGGAACGGATGTCGCGCGCGAATCGGCGGCGCTTGTACTTTTAGATGACGATTTTACGTCTATCGTCGAAGCGGTCAAAATGGGAAGACGGATATTCGATAACCTGAAAAAAGCCATGGCGTATATAATCAGCGTTCACGTTCCCATAGCCGGAATATCTCTTCTGCCCATCCTCATAGGCTGGCCGGTGGTTCTTTATCCGGTCCACGTCGTATTCCTCGAACTTATAATCGACCCGGCATGCTCCGTCATTTTTGAAGCCGAACCCGCCGAGAAAAATATCATGAAACGAAAACCGCGCGATCCCGGCGAACCGCTCTTCGGAAAAAGAATGTTCATATTGAGTTTTCTGCAGGGAATTTTTTCTTTTCTGGCCGTAGCCGGCGTTTTCTGGTATTCGCTTAACCGCGGCGGCGGCGATGCTGAAGCAAGGACGCTCGCATTCATAACGCTTGTAATATCGAACCTCGCAATAATACTGGTAAACCGTTCGTGGACCCAAAACATATTCACTTCGTTAAAAGTCAAAAACAGCGCGCTTTCATGGGTGCTGACCGCAACGATAGCTTTTTTAGGAATGGTCATATATATCCCCGTGCTCCAAAAGACTTTCCATTTCGATTTTATGCATTTAAACGATATCATACTGTCGCTTTCGATAGGAATCATAAGCGTCGCATGGTTCGAAGTTATCAAATTCATTTCAAGCAAGAGGCATGTCGAGCTTTTAAAGGACTGACCTGATATAAAGTTTAAATAAAAACACCAGACGGCCCGGAAAAATTCCGGGCCGTTTTTTTTGCGCCGGTTAAAGCAAAATAGAACGGTTCTATTATTTGACAATAAAAGATTTTACTGGTAAAATATATCATAAAATTTTAAGATAAAAAATGAATATAAAGACCGAAAGGAAGATTTTTTAATGGAACACCATAAACCAAATAATGAAGCATTGGACCTCGCAAGGCATTCGATGGCGCATATCCTCGCTCAAGCGATAATGAAGGTAAGGCCCGGAACCAAACTCGGATTCGGTCCCGCTATTGAGGACGGATTTTATTACGACTTCATATTACCGCAGCCTATCGGTGAAGCCGACTTCAAAGAGATAGAAAAAGAAATGAGAAAGATCATCGAAGCTAACCAGAAATTCGAACGCGAAGAGCTCCCGAAGGACGCGGCGGTCGCAAGACTTCGCGAAATGGGTCAGCAATTCAAGATCGAATATCTGGAGGATCTGGCCAAAGAGCGCAATATAACTTCATTCTCGTTCTATAAGAACGGCCCGTTCATCGATATGTGCGAAGGCCCTCACGTCGATACCACTAAAGTCATCAAAAGAGACTGTTTCAAGCTCGACAGGATCGCCGGCGCATACTGGCGCGGTTCAGAGAAAAACCCCATGATGACCAGGATTTACGCTCTTATGTTTGAAACGAAAGAGGCGCTCGACGAATTTTTGAAACGCCGCGAGCTCGCCATGCAGCGCGACCATAAAAAACTCGGAAGCGAACTCGATATATTCGTTATCGAAGAGGAAGTCGGCGTCGGCCTCCCATTGTGGATGCCCAATGGAACCATCATCCGCGACGAGCTGGAAGCGCTCGCGAAAGAAATGGAATTCAAGCACGGATATAAACGCGTCGCCACTCCGCATATAACCAAAGGAAAGTTATACGAAATATCCGGTCATCTTCCATATTACAAAGATTCCATGTTCCCGCCTATGACCGTAGACGAAAACGAGGAATATTATTTAAAACCCATGAATTGCCCTCATCATCATCTTCTCTTCAGGGCGCGCCCGAAAAGCTACCGCGAGCTTCCATACAGAATCGCCGAATACGGCACCGATTATCGTTACGAGAAATCGGGCCAGGTATCAGGACTTCTGCGCGTGCGCGGAATGGCGATGAACGACGCCCACATATACTGCATGACCGAACAGGTAAAGGACGAATTCAAAAAGGTCCTCGAACTTCATAAATTTTATTACGACCTCTTCAGAATGGGCGAATTCTGGATCAGGCTTTCATTCCATTCAAACGACAAACCCGAAAAATACGTCAATAACGAAGAGATGTGGAAATATTCCGAAAAAATAGTGAGCGATATCGCTCAGGAAATAGGAATAGCCTATGAAGTACGCACGGGTGAAGCGGCATTCTACGGTCCGAAGATCGATTTCCAGGTTAAAAACGTCATCGGCCGCGAAGAAACCGCTTCGACTACCCAGCTTGATTTCGCGATGGCCGAAAGGTTCAATCTCGAATTTACCGATGCCTCCGGCAACAAGCAGCGCCCCTATATAATCCACAGGGCGCCTCTCGGAACGCACGAGCGTTTTATAGCTTTCCTGATTGAATTATACGGAGGCGCTTTCCCGACGTGGCTGGCTCCGCAGCAGGCCATATTCATACCTGTTTCCGAAAAATTTAATGAATACTGCTATAAACTCGCGAATATGATGACCGACGGCTTCATGCGCGTCGAGGTTGACGATTCCAGCGACTCTTTCAATAAAAAGATCAGGAATAACACGAAGCGCAAATGCCCGAATCTTCTCATCGTGGGCGGAAAAGAAGCCGAGGAATCGCTCGTCACATGGAGGCGTTATTGCACTCCGGACCAAAAGACAATGAAATTCGACGATTTCCATAAGATTATCCGCCAGATGATAGATAAGAGAATAATGGATAATTTCGCGGACACTATAATACCGGCAATCTAACATAGCGAAGCTTTCCAACATTGACCCGGCTTTAAATGCGGCCGGGTCAATGTTTTTATAAATACGCCATGCCGCATAATTATATAATTATATAAATATATAAATACCGGGAGAAATAGCAACAATGGAAATAAATAACAAGGTCAAATTCGCCCGTCACATAATAATATGCACTAACTTTCGCGAAGGCGAAGGCGCGCTATGCTGCAAAAATGGCGGAAGCGAACCGATATACCGCGAACTCAAGGAATACGTTAAAGCCAGCGGCCTGAAAGATACCGTTAAAATAACGCAATCACGATGCTTTTCTATGTGCGCCGATGGCCCTAATATGGTCATATATCCCGAGCAAATATGGTTCAACCACGTCAAAACCGAAGACGTGCCTGAAATAATAAAACAATATATCGACGATTTTAAAAAATAAGCCATGGGCTCATATTCGACAAAAAAAGTTCACAACTTTATCGATTCGTTCAATGTCATGACGCTCTCCACCGTCGATCCCGTGGAATTCGAAACGCGGGCAACTCCTGTTTTTTTCGCGAGAATGTTAAACAGTTTTCTGTTCGTCTCATTCGAAGAAACGAAACACGCTAAAAATATTTTGGAAAATCCGATGATCTGCGCTTCAATAACGGCTGATTATCAAAACTATTCACAGATACGCGGCGCCCAGATATTCGGAAAATGCGTAAAACTTTCGGACCCGGTAAAAATTACAGCCGCCGCCCTGGTATATTTCTGGAAGTTTCCCGACGTCAAAGCCGTCTTTGACTCTGAAGCTTTAAAACACGTTATTTCAGTGAGCTGGTATCTTTTAAAAGCCGGAAAAATAATATTTACGGATAATACAGTAAAATTCGGTCACCGCGAGGAATATATTTTTGACTTTTAAGTCCGATTATGATAATATTTTCAAATATCGTAAATATAAATTAATATAATATTCAAAAAAATTTGTTATAATTAATATAGAAGGAAAGAAATGAAAAAGAACGTTTTAATTTTAATATTGTTTTTTATCACGCTATTATCGGCAGGCTGCCTCAATGAACTGAAAACCGAGTCCGCTTCGACTTCAGCCAAAGGCACCAATTACATTTCAGCGGCCGTTTCATACGATGGCGCCGGAATGTTTTATTCGCGCTCTTTCGGAGAATCGGAAGCGAATATTTATTACAGGCAATTTGACAAAACCGAAGAAACCGCGATTACTAACGATTCGAGCGAAAACATATGCGTGCGCGGCGCGGCTTATGATCAGTACCTGATCTATTCCTCAAAAAAAAGCACGGGTACAATGAAGCTCTATAAAATAAGCTCCTCGAATACGACTCCCGTGGAACTATTGAGCGCCAAAAACTTCAATCCCATGGACGCAACTTTTTCAAAAAACGGTCAGTTCATAGTTTTTGCGGCAGTCGATAACAGCGGCAGCACCGAATACTCTCAGATATGCACTTGCGACATTAACGGCGGAAATTTTACAACGCTTACCACAAGCGACTCGCTTAAACGAAATCCAACCGTATCGGCAGATAATTCGACCATAATGTTCCAGAAAAAAATAGATCAGCACTGGGGACTTTGCTACATTGACGCCACCGGCGTAAATAAGATCGAAAAAGAATTTCTGGTCGAATCGAGCTTTGACTCTTTATACCCTGAATTTCTCGCTTCCGGGGCTAAAGAATTCACTACCGACGAAGAGCTTTTATACGTCCACGGCACGGTCGGAACTTCCGTAAGGATCGAACTGGCCTATCTGACCTCTTCATCGGATAAAACTTATACATTCCGCGAAGGACGCGTAATAAAAGATTTTTCAAACTATAATTATTATACCCAGCCGGCCGCTTCAATCGACGGAAAAACGCTTTTATATTTCCAGAAAATAACAAGTAACAGCATATTTAACATATTTAAAACCAATCTTTACGGTTATATGCCCACGCAAATAACCTATTAGAACCTGCTATGACGATTAAAAAAAGAGAAAAAGACAACATCGTAAAATTTAATATTGACGGATCCCGGAAGCAATCCGGCATTGGCCTTGCCCTGGGTTCGGGCGCCGTCAGGGGCGCGGCGCATGTAGGCATAATAACGGAACTTCTAAACGCCGGCATCGAAATTCACGAGATGAGCGGTTCTTCGATCGGAGCCGTTATTTCATGCATATATGGCGCGGGACTTGGGCCTTCTGAAATGAAAGAGGCGGCGCTTGAGTTTAAAAGATCAGTGGTATTCGATTACCGCTTTCCGTTTTTAAGTTTCTGTAAAGGAGACGGCTTCAAAAAATTTTTATCGGATCTTTTTATCAAAAGGATAGGCATAACAAGGCTTGAGCAATTGAAAACTAAGGTCTTCGTAGTTTGTGCCGATATTATCAATGGCCGCCCCATTATTTTTTCAACCGGCGGCATAGTCGATATTTTAGCGGCCAGCTGCGCGGTTCCCATGCTATTTCCTCCGCGCGATATAGGCGGAACGCTTTGCGTAGACGGCGGAGTCCTGCTTCCCGTTCCGTCCTCTATATTAAGAGGCCGGAAAAACGATATGGTAGTTGGCGTAAACCTCGGATTTGGCAATTTACGAAAAGGCTTCGGCGATATTTTCAGATACGCCGGTCAAACGATAGTGACTCTCGGCAGGGAACTTTTAAAACTTCAAAAAGGCCGGGAAGATCTTTTGATCGAACCTGATTTCGGCGATATAGGTTACTGGCAGTTCGAAAAGATCGAAGACATAATCAACATAGGCAGAACGGCGGCAAAAAATGCAGTGCCCGAAATATTGAAACATTATGCCGGGCGGCATTTCAAACAAGAGACAAAATCACATTTTGGTGAAAATTATTAATAATTAAATACTTTTGAATGGGAAGTTGAAAATTATGAGTACGGATTTTCAAGAATTGATATTCGACCTGGAGTCAGACATTGACGACAACAAGATCAAGGCCGCAAGAACTCTTGCGCAAACTGGCGACGCAAGCCATTTACCCCACCTCGAAAAGCAGTTTACGTCTCCGAACCAGACAGTCAGATATTTCGTCAAAAAAGCCATTGACGCTATCAAAAGCCGATCAACCGGCGGAATAGCTCCCGCTCCGCCCCAGCCAACTCATATGCCTTCCGTCGAAGAACTTAAGAAGCCTGAAATCCCAATTTCAAAACCAGTCCATCCGCCGGCGCATCAGGAAGACGACATAGCTCAGCCAATAAAATTAGACGGCATAGGCGTTTCCACCCCACATGTAACAACGCCAATTGGCTCCAAGATGGACGTTTCCGATTCCGAACTTCTTACCAAACTTTCAAAACTTCCCGAAGATAAAAAAATTGCCGAACTTATAAGAGTTTTTGACGAAGGCGATTACGATCTTCTCGATAACGTCGTCGTAGCCAAGATCGCCGAAATGGCGGGCGCTGAAAAGAACATCGAAGTAGCCTGCTGGTATTTGAGAATCGTCGGAAAGAACGGCGGCGCATCTTTCCTTCCGCAAATAGCGAGATATCTCAAATCACCAAATCCAAAGCATATTTCAGCCGCGCTTGACGCCCTTTATTATGTAAACGACAAAAACCTCATAAATATAATACCTCAATTCATAAGGCATACCGACGCGGAAGTTCAATCTTCCGCCATAGCCGCGCTCTGGGCGAACGATCATGAAAAATCCAAACAGATAATCGAAAAAATGCTGAACGCGGATGAACGCGAATACAGACTCATAGCGGCTCGCACGATCTCGAAGATCCCCGACGATAAATCCATGGAACTTGCAATGTCTATATTCTATAACGAGGAAGATCCTGAAATTTTTAAACTCGGCGTTCAGTCCATACAAAAAAAGACCAATGAATCCAATTATTATAAGCTCAAGGAGATCATCGATTCTCTTCCATCTCAAAAGGCTAATTTTATAAGACAGCTTATCGATAAATATGAAAAAGCGCATCAGATTGCGGACGATGAGATCACCGACGCCGGAACCGAAATTTCCATCGACCCCGAAGCCGAAAAAGAGCGCGAACGCGCAGAAAAAGAAAAAATGCAGAAAATAACTCAGGGCGGAAGGATTGCGGCAAGCAAAAAAGGCCAGCCGCAGGAAGTTATCGATGAAAAAGACCTGATAATCGACGTGGATAATCTCACGCCGATCCCGACACTCTTGATCGAAATAGGCTCCAAAAAAGAAGTTGAAAGGGTCCGCGCCGTAAAAATGCTCGTCGCTTACCTCAAAAAAGGCGTTAACGCAGACCAGAAAGAACAGATCACATTCGCCCTCGAGATCGCCCAGGGCGACCGTTCCCAGCGCGTCCGCGAAGTCGTTACGGACGCCATGAAGTAAAATTCCCGCAAAAGCGTATAAATTTAAATATCACAAAAAAGTAAAAAAGGGGCCGCCTGGAAAGAATATCTCTCGGGCGCCCCTTTTTATTATCCATGCTTGCTTTATTTGCCGGTTACGCTTTTACGCTTCAATAACGGGCAAATTTAAAATTTATTTTTCGAGCCTGTAAACGTGGAAGCTCTCATACATGAACGAACGGTCGATAGCGTGAAGTTCGGCGGCGAGCTCCGGCTCGGATTTCAACAGCTTCAAATTCGCCTCGTCAAGTTTTCTCGGCTGCGCGAGCGTATAGCGGTAGCAAAGGCGCGTTCCGTTCCTTGACATGCTTATGAACTCGCGCATAACGTTGTTAAAAAGATCGTTCTCCATCCATTCGAATATGTTCGAAAGATTCAGCTTCGTAAAATATTGCTCTCCGAATTTTTTAAGAACGTCGGTGGATATGCCTTGAAAAACTTCGATTTTATCTATATTCTTTTTAAGCCCGTCAAAGTTTTTCCTTAAAAGGTAAGGCGGAAGTGCGTTTTCCGATATGAATTTCCCCATGAGAATGAGCGAGAAGAAATAATTCGTACGGTTATCGATCGTTCTCATAGCGCGATCGACCTTGCGGTTGAGGTTCTTATCGAATTCCTTTTCATCGACGAATCTGAACGAGTGGGAGCCCTTTACAAGGCTTAATATCTTTCTGTTCAAAAACAGCCAGTTGAGAAAGTGCCAGCGGCCGAACTCTATGCTGTCATACATTTTCTTCTGTATACCCAGATCCGGGCAGAAAAATATCTTTTCGATCTGCGAATATTTTTTCCCATACATCAGCATCAGGGCTTTTCTGTAAAATTTAAAGAATTTCTCAACCTTTCCGCACATTATGATCCCGGATTTGATAATATCCCGGTTCTCATCCCAGAAGCTTCCGGCGTCGGGGGTCAGCTGGCTTTTTATCTTTTCATACAGCGCTATACGGCGCCCGGAGTGAATTTCTGATTTTTTGCCATATATCTCCACGCCGAGAATTTCCAAAAACTCCTCATATTCAAGGGTTCTTATCGCCGCTATCTTGAGTTCGAGCAGATAATTCTGAGTGGGATTTCCGTCTATCGAAACCACTTTCTTCGGATTTTCAACGAGGAGATTGAGCGAGTTGCAACCGCCCGAAGTTATCGACAATACTACGTCATCGGGAGTCACCTGAAGCGCCCTGCGGTTCAATTCGGGATCTTCCCAGACATTGCTGTAAACGATGGCGTTTTTAAACATAAGATCTCCTTTAAAATTATTTTATTTATCTTTTTTTAGCAATGGATTTTTTATTCCGACGATCTTTTTTATCAGGGGTAGCTCAGTAAAGTAACTTATCAGAGCCGGAAGCATGAACAACTCGCCGAGAAACGCGAAAAGCATCGTCAACGATATCAAAAGCCCGAAATAAACGACTGATTTTATGCTGGCCAGGCCCAGGACCGAAAATCCGATGCACAATACGATGGACGTCGCGATGACCGCGGGCCCTTCATCCTCGAGGCATTCCCTGATGGCGTCCGTCGAGCTCATTCCCCTGCCAAGATATATGTAATAATGAAAAAGCTCGTGTATCGTGTCGTCGCAGGCGATACCAAGGGTGATCGAGGCGATTGTAACGGTAGCTATATCAAGCCTTATACCAAATATACCCATAAATCCAAGCGTCATTATTACCGGAACGACGTTAGGCGCTATACCCCAGACGAGCGCGCTGAAACGAAGGAACAATATTCCTATTACTACAAATATCCATATCAACGCCGAGGCGAAACTTGATATCTGACTCCACGTGATATAATCCAGAAGCCTTACATAAAGAGGAACATAGCCTCCAAACGTCACCTTAACCTCAGTGCCCTCGAATTTCTTCGCCAGTATAGCCGAAACCTTCTCCTCAACCTTTTTCATATTGGCAGCGCTAACCATTGGAATCCGTATAGTAAGGCGGATTTCACTGCAATTTTTATTAACCATATATTTAAGGTCTTTTTCTCCGTCGGGATCGCTTTCATAAAGCATCAAAAGCTGGCTGACCTGCGTTGAATCTTTAGGGACCGCGTATGATTCAGGTTTTCCGTCCGTCCACACCTGATTAAGCCTCATGATCACGTCGGTCACGGACGCGCATTTAGAAGCCTCGGTATTTTTTTCTATTTCATCCTGCGCCTTCACGACGCGTTTTAAAAATTCAGGCTCTTTAATTCCATCCGGCTTCCCGGTCAGCAGACGCACTTCAAGCGGCAGATAATTTCCATATACGCTTTCGATCGAATCGCTGTCTTTACGGACAAAATTATCAGGCTTTAAAAATCCCATCGAATAGGTATCGACGTCTAATATAGTCACGCCGTAGCAGCTTATGACTATCAATACGACAAACCCCGAAACCACGAGCCCTTTGTGAGGAAAAACAAAATCGAGTATCTTTTTATTCATTTTTTCAAAAGGGCGCTCGAGCTTGATGGTCTGGCTCGGCTTTATAACGCTGAGCATGTAAGGGACCATGGTCCATACTATAATGTATTCTGCCATCGCTGAATACGCAGCAAAAAGTCCGAAAGTCCTAAGAACGGCGATAGGAGTAAAAACTATCGACAAAAAGCCTATGCATTCGGTCACCGAAGTGAATAGGCTCGGAGCGAGAATATCCTCGAAAATCTCTGCCAGACCTTCTTCCTTATTTTTCATGATAGCCGGAATGCTGAGGCAGTAGCGGTTAAAGATATGGTTCACGTCGGCTATGCATAATATCATTATAAGCGTCGGAAGAACGATGGTCACCATGTTGAAATTCTGGCGGAACAAGCCATAAACATCTATGAAGGCAAGGCCAGACACGACCATTATGACGAAAATAATGCCGACCAGATGCTTCGACCTGTAAAGCAAATAAACGACCAGCAGCAACAGCGCATATGATATCGTCGTAAACACGGCGCTATCCCTGAGACTGAGCCTGTTAAGCTCGTCATACATAACACCCATGCCGGCTAACTTATAGTTGAAGCCGTACTCATTCATTTTATCGCGCACGTAGCCGATCATCTGGGGCCGTTTAACGTCCATTTCCTTAGACGCCAACGGTTCTACTATCATTATGGCTTTTTTCATATCCTTATCGGCCAGAAGTTTCGGCCATAATTTATTCTCGAAGAATTTTTTCTTTATCTCATCGGCCTGAAGCCGAGTCTCGATCGTGCCCTCGCACAGGTCCTCTACGATGAGGTCCTGTGCGCCTCTAAGCCCGATATAAGGAGCTTTTCCGATACTTAACACTCTTCTTATATCAGTGTTTTTTTCAATATCAAGAGAAGCCTTCTTTAGTTTATTCAAGAACTCGGGCGTGAATATCCCGCCTTCGCCCGCGTCTATCATTGAAATAATGACCTCGTCGTTTCCATACACTGTTTTAAATTCGTTGTACGCGACAAGCGTAAGATCGTTTTCAAGAAACCACAGCTCAATGCTGTTATCGATAAGTATGTTTTTTATGAAGTAACTTCCCAGCAGCGCGAAAAATAAAACCACAAAGAAAAGCGGCTTGCTGTAGCTGACCAGAAACTTGGCCAGGCCTTTGATAAATTTACTCTTTTTCCTATTATTTTCAGAGCTTTCCATTTTTTCTCCTCAAATTAAATCTTTCATGCTTTATTCTTTTTTCGGCTTTTATCCGTTCAAGGGACGCGATTCATTTTCCTGATTGTTCTTCACGCTTGCGGTTGACGAAATCGATTATTTCGCCATGGCTCATATGCGCGTATTTCCAGGCTTCGAGGTCTTCATATACAAAATCATCGGGCACGCGACCGGAAGAAACTGAAAGCCGAGACACCAAATCCCTGATTTCATCGGAACTTTTATGGGACCTGCATCCTTTCTTATCGTTTTTCATATTATCTCCAAGTATAAAAATACTTTTACCCTAAAATGCTATTATAATTAAGTTGAGAATTCAAAGCGGAGAGTGGAAACCTGAAGTAATTTTTATAATCGAAACGGCCACTATCGGTGCTTCAAATCCTGAACGGCCTCGCCAGCCCGCCCGGCAAGGAGGCCGCAGTGCAGCCTGTGCCAGGATGGCAGAGAGGCTGCCACCTTAACTCTTCGCTATACTCTCTTCGCTTCTGACTAAAATTCTGATCGTCCCCTTCGCGCCGTCCATTTCGACCTCATCGCCGGTTTTGAGCCTTTTGGTTATATTGGTTATGCCGACTATCGCCGGAAGCCCGAGCTCGCGCGCCACGATAGCCGAGTGAGATAGTATGCTTCCGCGTTCTATCAAAAGGCCCGAAGCCGAAGGATAAAGAGGTACCCAGCCCGGATCGGTCCTGGCGGCAACGAGTATCTCTCCGTTAAGCGACATATCATCGGAAGGGTTTAAGATAACCTTCACTTTTCCGCGCACGACGCCCGGGCAACAGCTCAGGCCGCGCATGAGGTCCGGATCGGTTTCCGAAGCCGGAGCCTCGATTATGGCGGATATGGTAAGGTCGTTACAGTAAACGGGACCGGTGGTCTCCACCCTGTCCGGAAGCTCCTCTGATTTTTCATAAGCTTCATACTCTTTCCTGCGAAGATTTATAAGTTCTTTAAGGTTTGAAAAAGTAGAGGTTCCGACGACGTACGAAAATATCTCCTCGCGGGTGAGAAAAAATATATCTGAAACATCTTTTATGACGCCGAGTTTTACGAGGTTATGCGCGATACCGACGAATATCATTCGCGACAGGCCGAACATCTTCGTTCTGGCGAAGCGCTGATATTCCCTGAATGCGACTGCTTTTTTAGTATATTTAACGACGAAATTAAATACCGAACTCCTGCTGAAAAGCCCGAAGACGCACCTGGAATTACCGAGCTTTTCGGCCACCTCGCGCTCGGCCTTCTCGCGCATTTCGCGTTCCTTGAGGTGCGCGTCGTCGTTTTCCTTCAAAGGCGCGGCTATATAATTTTTAAGTATGCTGAATATGAACTGAGGTTTTTCCATAAGCGAGGGGACCTCGAGTTTGAGCTCGTTCATGGACCTGAAGCCGAATTCGTCAAGATATTGCCGGATCATTTCATGAAGCTTTTTATCCGGCTCGGGATAATTTTTACAGTCGGATCCGACGAATATCTTGGTTAGCTCGTCCTCGGTCATGCCCTTTATCTTCTTCGCCAGATCTTCATAGTCTCTTACGAAAGCCGCTATCTCCTGAAGGCGTTTCAGCGGCAGCGTGCTTTCGACGTTACCCTGCCCGGCGACTATCTCGTTCGAAAGGGAACCCGTATCGTCTAACTTCCATTTCTCGATGAGCGATCTTAACACGCCGTAGAATATCATCGCCATGAAATCGTTGACTATAGGCGCTTTCCAATTGCGAAGGACGGTGTTTTCCAGTTCGTTATAAATGTCGACGAGTTTATGGCTTTCGGCTTTATTGAACTCGAACCTCTGATACTTGTCGTATTGTTTCTGATAGATCGACATGAATTTCTCGGTCTTGTCCTCGATCGTCAAAAACTGCCACGCGAGGTTCGCCCCGGACCAGATAAGCTGCGGAAGCTCGATGAAGTATTTACCGAAAAAACCTTTGTGTTTGGATTCGGCCGGAGTGAAATCGATCTTCTGCTTGACGCCCATCATCTGTTCCATGAAGCGCCTGTTGTAGTTATATCCGGGAAGCACCGAAATAAGCCTGCACCAGTTCTTGATGTTGTAATACACGCGGCCCTTTAAAAGCCCGAGCATGTTCGCGAAGTAAAAATCGTTATCCACTATCTTCTCGCGCGGGACCTTAAGCACTTCGCAGAACTGAACGTAAACCATGTGATAAGCGTTCAACGCGAACGAGAACGTCAGCGGCGAAGTGACGCCGGAATAGCTTTCGACTATATTCGAATTATCCCATATAGTCCTGTATTCAGCCGACGACGGACGCAGGCATTCGAGCGTCGTTATGGGACGGGTTTGAACTATATATATTTTTCTGGTATTTTCAGCGTCTATTGTCCATTCTATATCCTGAGGCGCGCCGCCGCAGGATTTTTCTATTTTTTTGCAGACCGCCGCGACGGCCAGAACCTGTTCGTTACAAAGGCATGGCTTTTCGCAATTCTCGTTTTCAACGTCCGTTTTTTTAGTCCCGGCGCCGAGTTCGTGATCGAATACTATTTTTTCCTTTTTCGGAGTAATCTCGCTTCTTAATATCGCGGGTTTATCATCCTTCGAGCACACGAACTGGTCCGAGTTCAACTGTCCGGAAACGAGCCCTTCGCCGAGGCCATATGCCGCGTTTATCAAAAGCTCGTCAATCCTCTGCGTGACCGGATTGACGGTGAAGGTCACGCCGGAAACCGCTCCGTTTATCATTTTCTGAATGACGACGGCTACTTTTACTTCGCCGTGCGGTATTTTTTTGATGTTTCTGTACGCTATCGCCCTGTCCGAAAAACCCGAAGCCCAGCATTTAGTAACGGAATCGAGTATCTGTACGTCCGTTTTCTGGAAAAGGAAACTGTCGAGCTGGCCGGCGTATGAAAAATCCTTCGAGTCTTCAGAAGTGGCGCTGGATCTAACAGCCAGAAAACCGTCAGCGCCTACGTTCCGGCGGACCTCGCTGATAATCGCGGAAGCCGCGCTCTTATCGAGAAATTCCGGCGAAAAAAGTTTTCGCAGCTGCTGGCCGGTCCTCGCGATGGAAGCCGGAGTATCCGTATTTATGTTTTTAACGGCGTCATCGAACTTTTTCCCGAGTCCTTTTACGAAGGCCGAAAAACATCCGGTCGATACGACCACGAAGGGCGGAACGTTGCACCCGAAATCTGCCAGCGCGAACAGGTTCATGCCTTTTCCTCCGACCTGATCGATATCGCCCGATCCGTTCCTGTTTTTAAGAGTAACGATAAAATTATTATCCACGACGCCTCCCGTCTAAACTAAATATTATCCATTAATAAAACAATTAATTGTTTTCGCCCCTCGCCGCCGCGGGATAACGGGCGCCGATACGCCACGGAAATTCAAAATTCGGCAACGCCGGGTTTTTGTTATAGCTATAAAACTTTCCTGGATATGTTATCCATTATCGAATTCAAGCCGCTGTCATCTAACTTTGCGGCGTTCACTTTTAAATATTCATTTTTCATGGACGCGAACGCTATAAGCGCGTTCAGCTGCTCTAAAAATTCTATTTCCTCATCGGAGACGGTTTCTTTTTCAAATCCGTATAACACGGTGGCTCCCATGATGTCTTTCCCGAATAAAAGGGGCAGTAAAACGCATATTTTCGTTCCGGGCGGGAGCGTTATTTTTCCTCCCGATTTTAATATCAGGGTTTTTTTAATGCTTCGCGCCGCATCGGCCAGGCCGATGGCGGATGCGGCTAACAATTCAGATGGCGCGAGGCGCTCATCGCTATAAATCACCGAAGAGGAACCGTTTTCATCAAATACGACCGACATGGCCTTTTTATAATAAAGACCGGCGCATACCACGGTCAGAATATTTGAAACATATTCATCCGGAGGCAGTTTCGAATCCGTATTCTTTATTTGTTCAAAAACACTTTTCAAATCGGCCATTTTGATACCCCAGCATTTAAAATCAGGTTATTTAAAATAAATGTAACCGCACAAGGTAATGGAGACATGGTACGCGATAAGATACAGGGAAACCACGCCGCGATAAAATTTAGCGTAAAAATTCGAAGGCTTGAGGCTGTACATCATTCCGGAGACGGCCACTATGAAGGAAATAACCGCGGCCGATATGAGCATCGGACCGAAATCGGGAGCGGCGGCGTTACCGGCAACGCTCGAAATTATATTTTCCGCCGAAAGATAGAGCATCGTGAAAGCCAGAAAAATATTTACTCCCAGAAGCGTGAAAGCCCCGAACGGCTTAAGCCTGAGCGAATATGAATCGACGCCTTCGCGCTCTTCTTCCGCCGAGAACGTTTTACGCCCGAATTCAAAGACGTTAAAAACGAACCAGTTTCCTATCGCGATTAAAAGATAGCTCTTCGGCATGTCGCAGATCATCTTCCCGCTCGTTATTGAAAATATAAGCATGCCCAGAAGCGAGGCTGAAAAAGTATGAGTCGTAGCGTAAAGCTCCATTTTAGGACGCATCCAGTCGCCGATAAAAAATTCCTGCCGCATGATCAGCGTAAACGCGAGGGCCATGATATAAGTCGTGAAAATATTAAAACCCAATATCAGCGCCACCGCCATTTCAAGCAATATGCACGCGAGTATTCCCGCTCCGAACTGGTCCGTCGTTAAAACGCCGCGCGGAAGAGGGCGGTCTTTATTTACGAGTTTATCGGTTTCATAGTCTTTTATGTCGTCGAAAAGCCTCATATGGAAAAATACCAGCCATACCAGAAATAGCCCCGTAAGAAGATAACCGGGGTTCATATTAAAACCGGAAGGATTGGAGGCGTAGGATATGGTGGCGTTAGCGGAGGCGAACGCGGCTATCATGAGCGTATGGCTCACCGGCTCGAACCGCTCTTTTATAAAAATCGACCATCCGGATATCAGTTTCATTCGATCTTCCTCTTATTTTATTTTTTGCGGCCGGCGGCCGCGATTTCTTCAGTTTCACGAGGCCGCCGGCATAAACTATTTTTTCTTGAGAAAAAGCCACCAGAATCCGAACACCGCGAGGATCACGATGAATATCTTGAAGTATCCCTCTTCCTTCTCCTCATCGTCGTCCGGCGACGAGCAGCAACAGCAGGACTCTTCGCCGGGAACGTTTTCAACCGGTTCGGATCCGCCGCAGGCCGATTCGGAACATTGCGGACCGCATGAACAGCATTTTTCAGGCGACGCGGCTTCCTCTTTCAATACGGCTTCGCGCAGCACTTCATATTCAACCTTGCTGTGATGGCGTGAATCAAGAGGAATGTTCGGCACCACGTCGAGGCGATCATACGGAACGCCCTCTTTTTTCAGAAGTTCGGCCAGAAATTTCAATATTTCTTCCTTCGAAGCCTTAGGCTCGTCCACGAGACTGACCAGCGCGTATGCTTTTTCGCCCAGCGCCTCATCCGGCATGCCCATATAAGCGGAAGATTTTACGTCCGGATGTTTTTTCAAGAGTATCTCGACCTTGACTGGGAACAATAGCTTGCCGTCGCGGCAGATCGCGTTATGAACGCGGCCGACGAGCCATACGTTTCCTTGCTCATCGATGCGCGCCAGATCCCCCGTCCTGTGCCATACTCTGCCGTTCGCCTCAATCACCTTCGTTTTCGCGACGGCTTCAGGATTGTTATAATATGATTTGCAGACGTGAAGGCCTGCTACCGCGAGCTCGCCGACCTCGCCTTTTCCGACTTCAAGGCCGGCCCAGCTATTATCGGCGAGGGCGATGATGTTTTTATTTATCTTTAAAAGCTTATAATCTACGCCTTCCGCGAAATGGCCGACGTTAACGCCTTCGTCCGACGCCTTGCCGTATTTCGGAAAAAGTATATCCTGAGCTTCGATATGCGCTATAGGTTCGACCTCCGTCGAACCATATAGGACCCATACCTTGGCGTTGGGGACGCATTTCACGAAAAGGGAAAGCACGTCGTTTGAAATAGGCGCTCCGCCGGTTATGACGCGGCGTATCTTGGGAAGGACCACCTTGTTTTCATCGCAGAATTTCGCCACTCCCGCCACCATCGACGGAGAAAGCGTCGTACATGTGACGCCGCATGTCATCATCTGCGATACAAGCATCAAAGCGTCATTTTCAGTCGGTATGCCTATATTGGTTATAGGTATTACGGTGTTGACGCCAGCCGCGATGTTATTGAGCGAGAATATAGGAAACGCGGGAAGATCCACGTCGTCATCGTTATACGGAATACATTCGTTAAGGGCCAGATGCTGCGAAACGAGAAATTGATGGGTCCTGTCGGCGCCCTTCGGAACGCCGGAGCTTCCGGTGGTAAACGTTATCAGCGCGGTTTCCTCGCTTTTTACGGGCGATATTTTTTCGAGCGCCGGCGCTTTCACGAGTTCCTCCAGCGATGTCGTATATTTTCCAGTGTGGGGCCCGGCGACTATCTTTATCGGGATCTCCGAAAGTTCGGGAACATCGGCGCAAAGCTGGAACGCCTGTTCAAAGCTTATCATCGTGGTCGGATTTACGACCTTCGCGCTGACGCCGAGCTGGCCGCGCCGCGCCCATGAATCCAAGAATACGGCGCGTGCGCCGATCATCATTATAGCCGACATTGCCTGATAAAGATAAAGCGACATCGGAAGGAATAAAATGACGCAGTCGCCGTGCTTGACGCCAGCCTTTAAAAGCCCTGACGCGGTATGGCATATAGCTCCGTAAAATTGCTTGAAATTCACCGACTGGTGAGGAATATTTTCAATTATTTTACCGTTCCATTCGAGTTTGTTGGCCGGATTCGACCACTGTATCGCCATTTTTTCCGATTTTTTAGCGGCGTTCTTTTGAAGCAGGCAGACGACGTTGTTTTTATAATTGTTATCGTCATAAAAACCGAAGTGCTTGTTTTTGAGTTCTTCCAACTTATGCATTGTTACCCCTCCGTATTTTCAACTTTTTTTTCTATATTTTTAGTGATTATTTCCGAGATCTTCGCGGCCTGCGTAAAGATGGCGGCGTGCCCTTCATTTTCAAGATTTTCAACTATCGCTTCCTTTATGGTCTTTTTTAATTGCTCGACGTGAGATAACCCCTTGGATATTTCATCCTTCACCGCTCCAATCATAACGCACGGGCATATTATTTTTTTCAGCCTTGACGATTCGAGAGGGAACTGTATGAATTCATTCTTATCGCTCATCGTCGCGAATAACATTTCGGCGGTTCCGTAATTTTTAACCAGGTCCGCGAGTTTCGCCGCATCGACGGTCGCCGGAGCGAACACGTCCTTAAAATGTTTCCCGAGTTTCCCTTTCCCTACAATAGGAAGAATGAAATTCAATATTTTCCCCATGATTTTATTTTCAGCCATTTTCGGAATCCCGGAAACCACGTCGTACGATTTAGGGAAAACGTAAGGGGTTATAAGCGCAAGTCCGAGAACCTTCTGAGGAATCGTGAACGCGAGCTTCAAAGCGTAATAGGCCCCTATCGAATATCCGCCTATATAAGTTTTTCCGCCGCAGGCCTTATCGATAAATTCCGAATATAGCGTTATCGCTATATATCCGCCGTTATAAAAATTGGGCGTTTTGGAGTTGCCGCCAAAACCCGGCCTGTCCGGAACTATACAACAAAAACCCGATTTAACGAGTTCCTCGGCTATCTGGTCAAAATCGGATTTTGAACCGGGATTTCCATGAAATAACAGTATTTTTTTATCGCCTTCGCCATATTCGCGGTATGAAAAATCAAATTCGCCATTTTTTAGTTTTACCTGCTTTTCGACGAAGCTCATAAATTCAGCCCCTTTTTTTTAATTTCCTTTATCTGCTCGTAAGTCGGATTCTTGGTGAATCTTTTATTTTCGGTTATATTTTTTATTCCGGCCGTGCGCCCTTCCCTGGCTATTTTCGCGAAACATTCGATAAGCCGGCCCGATTCGAACTGACTCGAAAGATATGGTATATCGATGTAGCTCGCGATCTTTGAAACGTCGATCTCGTGCGTCAAAATTATGTCGCCGTCGTCTATCTTTTCGTTCATCCAGTGAACGGTAAAGCCGACCGGCCGGCCTTCATACCATGCCCATAAATCGCACATGGTTCCCCTGTTATCCGGCAAAAGGCCGTGATGAACGTTAATGCATCCGACGGATGGAAGGGCAAGAACGTCTTTTTTATAGATATTGCGCGTCCTTATGTTGACTATCAGGTCGGGCTTTAACTCTTTTATCTTCAGAATCGATTCGGGCAGATTTATATTCGCGAGCTTCAACACCGGTATATCCCTTGTTTTTGCAAGGGCCGCGCGCGGATCCGAGAAAACCGATGAAAACATATTTTTAAAAAGCGTCGAAGAAATGCACGTCACGCCTATGAGCATAAGCGAAAACGCCGTCTTGATAAGCGAGAATGAAACGGTCTTGATAATGACGAGGCCCGCGATCTCTACCCCCGCGGGAAGCAGTTTCTTATCCGTCAGTTTTTCAAGAAGCGAATAATAATTATCTTTTACATACGTCGATTCGGACGTTACAAGAACGACTCTCATATTTTTACGCTCCGTTATTTTTTAGATCTTCCGTATGACGCGTGGGCTTCCGCGAAATCGTCAGCCGACATGGAGGCTGAAAGGGAAATTTCGCCGGCCAGAACCGTCGCCGCTACTATTTCCGCGAGTTTTTTAGCCTTGCCCGCGCCGTGACAGCCGAGCACCTCGAGACACGCCTTCTGCGTAGGAAGGTTAGTTCCTCCGCCGACCGTTCCCACCATTATACCCGGAAGAGTGACGCTTACCGCAAGATCGCCATTAGCAAGCTCGAAGTTTGTTATTCCGCAGGCCGATTCGGCCGCGCACGCGGGGTCCTGCCCGCAGGCCATGTATAAGGCCGTGAGCGAATTCGAATAGTGTGCCTGAAGCCCGAGAGTATGAGCCTGAGCGGAACCCATGACCGACATCTCGTAGAATTTGAACATGCGTTCCGCGGTGGTCTTGAGGTAGGTCTTTATGGTCTCGCCTTTTATTACCACCCTCGCGATGACCTTCTTTCCGCGGTTCTGGGTAAAATTGAGCGCGTTCATTTTTTTATCGCCCGACAAATTGCATTCGAGAAAACAATCTATTAAATTTCCGGAATATTCGTTTTTTATATATTGCATTACCTTGTGAGTCGATATAGTCGTCATGTTCTGGCCTGAAGCGTCGCCCGAATTATAATTGAAGCGCAGGCATAGATTCGCGCCCAGCGGATACTGGTCTATGGATAAAAGCTTGCCGTGCTTCGTAGTGCTTTCGGCGACTTCCTTCAATTTCGCGTAATTGATTTTGACCCATTCCGAGAATTCGGCCATACCGGCGAGGGATCCGAACATAAATATAGGAGTGCGCGGAATGCTGTCGGCGAAAACTTTCGTTTCGGCGCCGCCGCTTACGGTTATGAGCTGCGCTCCGCGGGCGAGCGACGCGACAAGCGCGCCTTCGGTCGTCGCGAGAGGGACGAAGAACTCTCCGCTCGCGTATTCCCCGTTTATTTTAAGCGGCCCCATTATTCCAAGCGGCATCTGGCAGAAGCCGAAGAGGTTCTCCACGTTTCCCTGAAGCGCCTCCGAACCCGAATAATCAAGCTTTGAAAGTACCGCGAGATTCGCGCCCGATCTCTCTTCGAGGAACTTCTGACGCCTCGCTATGCCTTCTACGGTATAGTCGAGAGGAACGGGTATCGGCATATCGTCTATCTTTTCCTTCAGGTCGACGCCCATTAGTTTTTCCTTCGGATTCGTCCTTAAAAGCATTTTAATGAAAGCCGAAAACGTCGTAAAATCGGCTTCAGTGAACTCGCCTATCTCCAGCTGGAAGTTATGTTGAAAGTACGCCAGAAGCGACATTTTTCCGAGCGAATCAAGCCTGTTGAAACGCGAAAGCGGTTTATAAATCGAAAGCTCCTCGGCGGGAATGTTCAGGTGCGCCGCTATCAAAGGCTTAACGTTTTCAAAAAGCGTCGCGACCTCCGCGTCCCGGGATTCCGTTTCGGCCGACGACGCCGTTTTAGAATCAAATTCACTTTTGCATTTGAGCATTTCAAGGAGGCTGTTCCTCTGAACCTTGAAACTATAGCTTCTCGGAAGCGGCTCGTCAATTTTAAACAACGAGTTAAAGCGCTCCCATTCCGGCCACGATGAAGTTATTTCGCCTATCTTCGATTCGATATATTCCCGGACGTTCGAAACGTCGTTCTTCGTTAAAAAATCTTCGTCGGCGCGATAGGCGAGCGCCGGATATTCCGTCCCGTGATCGCTGACGCCGATCACGCAATATTCCTTTATAAACGGAAGGTTGCCCAGCCGTTCCTCCAATTCATCGGGATATATGTTCATTCCGCCAGCCGGTATTATTACGTCTTTAAGCCTGCCGCGTATGTAAACGAAGCCGTTTTCATCTATCTGCGCGATATCCCCCGTCCGCAGGTAATTCTGGTCGGCCCACAGCGTCTTGTTGAGCTCCGGCCTGCCGTACACACCGATGGTGTTCGACGGCGACGCTATTAAAAGCTCTCCAATGCCATCCTTAGGGTTATCTATTTTCACCGCAACGGGTTCCGCCACTTTTCCGACCGATCCGGACGGCGCGTCGAACGAATTGAAAATTCCGCCGCATGTTTCGGTCATCCCGAATCCAAAACCGACCTTGATTCCAAGCGCGCGCAATCTCGTTATTATGTCGGGACGGCAATTCGCGCCGCCTATGGTTATTTTCAGACCGGTGAATTTCCTGCCCATATGAGTTAAAAGCCCGGCGAAAACTTCGGCGAGCCTTGGCACAAGGCAGACGTAGCTCACGTTATAGTTTGAAATTATAGTGAGAAGTTCCATCGGGTTTAACGTATTTCCTATAACGTTGCGGCCGCCGAGGTAGAACGGAACGAGCGCGGCGTTTATAAGCCCGAAGACATGCGTATAAGGAAGTATGGTGAGCATGACGTCTTCCGCCGAGATGTTTCCGACCTTGAGCGAATGTTCTACGGCGGAGCATATTGAATAATGGCTGTGGGTAATGCCTTTGGGAGCCCCGGTAGTTCCGGAGGTGTACACGATCATAGCCGGATCGTTCTCCTGCGGTGGATGGGGCGGAACGCTTTCGGAGACTATTTCGCCCTTGGACTGGAGAAGGTCGAAGTGGAAATTAACCAGCGCGGATGAAAATGGAATGTCGTTGAATACGACCATTACCTTTTCCTCGGACTGTTTCGAGACGATGACGAGCTTCGGTTTCGAATCGTTTAAAATATTTAAGAGCCTCATATTCGAAGCCTGCCCGTCAACCGGAACGGCTATAGCGCCGTAGGTCGTTATGGCTATGAAAATGGGCAGCCATTTCGCGTGATTTTCGGCCAATATCAAAACCCTGTCGCGCTTTTTAACGCCGAATTTCAGAAGAAAAGACCTTGATTCCCTGACAATATCATCAAAGTCCCGATAGCTCATATCGCACCATTCTGCGCCCGTTGAATAAGAAATAGCCGTTTTTTGCGAACCCGCGAACCTGAGTAATGATGATATGGTCTTGGCGCTCATATTCTCTCTCCTAGAAAAATATTTAGTTTTTACATATTATCAAAGGCCGGAAACAAGCGGGCAAAGTCGATAAGCGCCGGTCAAAACACTAAAACATTCATAAAGTTAATCTTTGGTATTGAAATCACGGGATAATTTTACCAGAAAAGCGCTATATTGTAAATATATAATTTAACGGGACGTTAAAAAGCGGATCAAGGTTTCGGAAACTTTAAAAATCAACAGGGCGCGACGGTTCTTAAAAATTTCGGCCGCACGTTAATCCTGCAGTCGCTCTGGACTATCTCGGCGAATTCCGGCACGAGATTTCCATCGACGTGCAAAAGCGTTTTGTCGTGAAGCATTCCCCAGACGCTGCTGACATCTCTGACGGCCAGGCCGAACATATTGCTGTCGCGAATTTCCGGCCTTTCAGGGCTCGCATGGAAATATTCGACGAGGCCTGAAATCACGAGTCTCTTCCCGAATTTAAGCAGCAGGATCAAAAGGATGCGTTTAAAAAAGCTCAGATCTTTAAAGACGATAAAATGAATGGTTCCGTCGTTTTCGTGTTTATAAGGCGCAAAATTAGCGTACCGCCCGACGCGGCTGCATAAAAGCATCTCGATGCCGACGCATTTCATGTGTATGTTTCTTTTCAGCTTCGATGAATAGTACGTGAGCATAAAAGCCGGCGCGCTCATGAGGCTCAAAAATCCGCTTCTGAGGTAGGCTTTATCGACCATTCCATCGACGCGCCGGACGGTATCCGCCGTAACGCCCAATCCGCAGTTATTTACGAACCTCCGCTTCAGCGTCTTGCCGTCCTTGTCCTTGAAAACTATCTCGCCGACGTCGACGCCGATTATATTCACTGCGCCCTTCATAAGGTTTCTAAGCACCTGAACGCTGTCGCGCCAGTGGAATATATTGAGCCTTCTCGCGAAATCATTGGCGTTTCCGCCGGGAATCGGGATTATAAGGGTGCCTTCGTTCAGATGCTGAAGGACGTCGTTTATCGTTCCGTCGCCGCCGCATATTACAAGCGTGTTATAGCCTTCTTTTTGAAGCGAAGTGACGCATTTTTGAATATGGGTTTTATTTCTGGTGAAGGAAACGGCGATCGTCCGGCCCGCTTCTTTTTGAAAAGCGTCGATCTGCTTGTATAATTCCTCGTTAATAAGCGGCCTGTAGTCGCCGCCTTTGGAATATTCGTTAATGATTATCGCTATTTTATATTCAACCCGCGTTTTTTCGGAATTCATATTCACGCCTTTTTTGAAAACTCTCCCGCTTTATGTTATCAATTAGGGCGCTACATTGTCAACCGGTTTTATCATTTTTTTATAAACCGGCAGGTTATAACTTATAATAAACGTTCTGATTTTTATAGATTTGACTTTATCGGCGCAATCTGGTAACATTTTGGTACGGCTTTGAGCCGATACGGCGGAAAACTTTTTATCGCAAAGCTTTTTTTCATGCAGCGGTTGGCATAAGTCTTGTATTTAAAACCGCTGGAATCAAGCCGTCCGGCGGCATAAAATACTAACGCCCAGTAAAAATGGAGGTAATAAAAAAAATGAAATTCAAGAAAATTCTATTAACGACTGCGGCATTTTTAGCAGCTGTCTCGATTTTAACCGGAACGGCCGCTACAGCCTTCGCGGCCACGGGTCTTGAGATACTTCAAAAAGTCGAGGACAGATACGTCGGCAAAACGTCGAAAGCCGAAATGAAAATGATACTCGCCGATTCGTCGGGCGCTGAAAAGGAACGCACGCTCACCATCTACCGCGAAAAGATCGACAACAAGAACCTCAACAATTTCCAGCATTTCCACTCGCCCTCGGACATGATGAACACGACGTTTCTAGTCAACGAAAAAGACGGCAGCCAGGAAAAATACATCTACCTCTCATCCTTTAAAAAGACCAGAAAGATCGTTTCGAAGGACAACGCCGTCCGATATGTTTCAAGCGATTTCACGTACGAGGACCTGGATAATTTCCACGCCGCCGATTACGTCTGCGACGCGGCGGTCAAGGAAGAGACCGTCGATAACGAAAAAGCGTACGTCATCGAATGCAAGAAAAAAGACGCCGATTCGCAATATTCTAAATTCGTGTTCAAGGTTTCGGTTGAAAAAGAGTTGCCGCTGCAGATAATGCTTTATGATAAAAAAGACGGCGCGCTTTTGAAGCAGATTGAAAATAAAAAACTGAAAAAAGTTAAAAACATATGGACGCCTTACGAAGTTTCGATAAAGGACGTTAAAAATTCAAGTTCGACAAAACTCGCGCTGGATAAAATCGAATACGACCTTGCCCTCGATAAAGACACTTTCACGCAGAGGAACATGGAAAAATAATTAAGTTTTCGCCCGTATAAAAAACGGTCCGGACTTTTAACGGCTCCGGGCCGTTTTTCATTTTCATCAGTAAAAACAGGGGGGTCAAAAAAATCGAAACATTAAGCCGGTCTATGGAGTATAATGGTAAGAGAAGCGACCAATACAACTATTCGCCTTACGTTATTAACTAAAATCGTGTTGCCGGTATCGAATGCCGAAAAAAATAATTTTGTTTATAATTATAAAAAGTTTATGCTTCAAGGGGGAATTTAAAATGAAATTTTCAAGAATGTTTTTAATTTCCGCTGTTTTTCTGGCGCTTTTTTTCACGGGGCTTTTTATAACCTCGGGCGCATCATTCGCCCAGGACGGAACGGCGATCAAGGTTATTTCCTATAATATCGCCTGCGGCCAGGGTTCTGAAAACAACAGCGCAAAATACGTCGGAACGAAATTCCTCGATGAAGTTGTTAAAGTTTTGAAAAATGAAAAAGCCGACCTGATAGGCATGCAGGAAGTCGACGACAACCGCTTCACCACCAGATTCGTCAAAGAAGATAAATATATCGCGGACCGCCTCGGCATGTTTTATTTCTGGCATGAAGCATCGACGGTCGGCCCTTTTGGACAGCTCAACAAACACGGCAACGCCGTTTTATCGGAACATAAAATGCTGAAAAAAGAATTCGTCAAATATAAGGCGCACGGAAAATCCAGCGACGGCGGGGCCGCGACCGAAACGCGGGGCGTTTCATGCGCTCTGTTGGACATAAAAGGGACGAAGATAAATTTCTTGTCCACCCACCTCGGATTTCCCGAATATGCCCGTGTGGCGCAGGCCAAAGAACTCGTCGAATATATCAAAAAACTTAAAGATCCGGTTATTCTGGTCGGCGACTTCAACACGAAATACTCCGACAAAAGCGAAAGTTACAGAATAATCAACGCCGCGCTCGATAACGCTTATGAAAAGGCGAAGGTCAAGGGCGCCCTCAACACCGCGCACGGCATGACGCCGTCAAAAGCGTGCATCGACTTTGTATTCATAACTCCCGGGTTCTTTTCAGTTGAAAAAGTAGAAGCCGGCGGCAATGAATATAACACGGCGTCCGATCACAGGCCGGTCAAGGCTATTTTGAAGTTTAACAAGGGCGTAGCGGCAAAAGCTGCCGCGATAGAAACTAATGCCGAAAACGAAGAGCGGAAGGAAAGCGTGGTTAAAGACGCCGGTACGGCCGAAACGGGAAGCGGCGGAAAGAGCATCCTCGACATTCAAAAGAACCTTTTTAAAGGCAAATAATAATTCCAGCTAAATTTTTTAAAAATAAAAAGGCCGTCCAGAAAAAATAATTTTTGGCGGCCTTTTTTTGTTTTCAGCCGGCATAAATAAATTTGACAAAATTCTTTATTTGTAGGATAATATTTTTAAATTTATGCATTACTCAACGTTCAAGGCGGCGAAAAGATGGATTGTAAAAATCTCACTATAATGTTCACGGACATAAAAGGGTTCACCCAGAGGACCAGCCAGCAGAGCCGCAGCGCTACGCTCGACCTTTTAAAGCGGCATAACGATATTCTGATCCCGATCTTTGAAGCAAGAAAAGGAAGGATAATTAAAACCATAGGCGACGCTTTTTTAGTCGTGTTCGAAAGCCCCACCAACGCCGTCCTCACGGGTATCGAATTACAGAAGCAACTCGGCGAACACAATAAGAATTCCGACGACGACGATCTTTTAGAGGTCCGCGTCGCCATAAATACCGGCGAGGTAAGCCTCGTCGATAACGACGTTTTCGGCGAAGCGGTGAACATAGCGTCGAGGCTCGAAAGCATCTCCGAAGCGAACGACGTATATTTCACCGAATCCACCTACCTCGCGATGAACAAGGCCGAAGTTCCGACCGCCGAAATAGGATACAGGCTTTTTAAAGGCATACCGGATAAAATAAAAATATTCAAGGTTTTAAGGGAAGGACATGAAAACGTCGGGCCGAAACCGCAAAACATTAGCTCCGAAAAAAAGGAAACGTTAAACGCGAGCGGTAGTGAACAGACCGAAACCGTAGAACAGATGGCCCTTCGCATGACCGCTAAAAACGCTTCCGCGGCTGAGATCGCCGAGGAAGCCGTTAAACTCAAACTCAAGCTTGAAAAAAACGAAGGGCAGCGGCAAAAGCTTATGGGCTTTATTCTGGTGCCCGTATGCATGTTTTTTTTCGGCGCCCTCGGAAAAATGATGGATATGGGCGGAGCGGGGTTTGTTTTCGGCATAGGCGCGGGTTTTCTCGCCCAGATTCTCGAACGGAGAAAATATGGAGTTAAAATAGGAGCTCTGGCGCTTCCCGCAGCGTTTTTCCTGCTCCTTGGCGCGGGCATCTTTTTCAGAACTCCAGGGCCCTTCGCGCTTATGGGCATAGCGGCCGGCCTTTTCTTCACGGTCTTTTTCAAGCGTTTTTAACTCGTACTTACAGGGAGCTTTTATGAAAAATAAAATAAACATATGGGACGAAAAGTCAAAATCATTCCCGGTATATGACAGATCCGACGTCAAAGACATAGCGCTTTTGAAGAAAATAACCGATACGGCCATTTCAAGAGGGGTGGTGCTTTCCGGCAAAAACATCATAGATATAGGGTGCGGCACGGGAAGGCACACGCTTAATCTCGCGAACGTGGCAAAACACGTTCACGGCAGCGACGTTTCTGAAATGATGGTTGAAAAACTCGTCGAGGCGGTTAAAAAATATGAAATAGGCAACGTCACCGTAAGCATTGACGATTGGGACGAAATCGATATAGACGCTTCGGGCTGGCGTAAAAAATTCGATGTCGCGTGGGCCGCAATGACCGGGGCGGTTTATTCTCCGGAAACTCTGACTAAAATGATGGATTGCGCGAATGAACACTGCGTATGCATAGCGTGGGGAAAAAAGAGGATAAACCATGTGCTGGAACGAATCTATAAAGAGCACGGAAAGGTTTTAGAGCTTCCTCCGGGCAGTTCGTTCGTAACTTCGGAGCTCGCTAAAAAAGGCTTCCCGTACACCATCGATTATATTGAAAATTCATGGACGTTCGACGGCACGAAGGACGAAGTGGTAAACGATCTTTTATGGCATCTTAAAAAGAACAAAATCAAGGCCGACGTTTCAAAGGTCGAAAAGATCGTCGAAGAGGAAGCGGTTTCCGGAAAATATCGTCATTGCACCAAAATGGAAATGGGGATCATCGTGTGGAAACCTCAAAAATAAAGCTTACAGCCTCATTTTAAAATTCACGAAATAAATCTTAAAAATATCCGATATGTAATCATGGGATAATAATTATTATATTAACGCCTATGATGAAACTATCGTATAAAAAAAGCATAACTCGGATTATCGCCACGGCATTATCAGCCGTCATGGCGTCATTTTCCGTTATATTGCTTTTATTGTTTCTTTACGTTCCAGCCCTGGCCGTGCAAAAGATCCAGTCCGACGAAGATTTTATCAAGGAGCAGGAAGCCGGTTACGGCGTCAAGGACGACGCCGAATTTCAAAAGAAAGAATCGAAATCGACAAAGTTCAAGCTCGACGAAGATTTTAAAAACGAACACGATTTCAAATGGGGCGAGCTCGGCCGCGAGCTGGACGTCAAAAATTATAAAGAAATCGTAAAAACACCGGTAGGCCCCAAGAAAAAAAAGACGCTTATCGAAAACACTTTTTACACTCCGCCGAAGAAGATCAGCAAGCCGGGTTATACCCTCAACGGCGAAATAAACTGGACCGGAATGTATAAACGGATAAACCGCCTTGACGACAATTTCACGCCCGCGACGCATTACACCGATTTTTATTTCTGGGTGGATTCAAAATCGGAGGACTCGAAATACAAAGAGCAATTTTTCGCCAAGGTTGGCGCATATAGTGAGAACGGCAGCGATTACGATAAACGCAAGGTCTGGCTCGACGACACTTACGGCAAGATCAAGATCGGTTCGCTCGACCTGAAGCTGGGCAATATGATCGAAACGCTCGGGAGCGGCGACAACATATCGTTTCTTGACAACCTGAATCCGCGACGCTATTATAAAGGCACGGCGGGCGATTACAATAAGACGAAAAAAGCCCTTCCAATGATCAAGACCAATCTTTATATGAGCAAGAACCTTAATTTCGAATGCCATATACTGCCATATTTTACGAAATCCGAACTTGCCACCGTGCAGGGAATGTGGGGATCGAACCTTCAGCTGCTCCTGGCGGGCCTGCAGATAAACAAAGGCGCGATAATAGAAGAGCAGCGCATCGACAATGATTTAAAAAACTCCCAGCTTCATTTCGCTTTCAACGGTTCCTTCGAAGGCTTCGATTTCCGCCTGCACACTTTCAAACTTCGCGATAACGTGGCGATCGTAAAACCCAACTCTGAAAAATACATCCAGTTATTATATCCCGAATACAGGATCTTCGGCGCGGACGGAAGCGTCAGTCTCGGCGGAGAGTATCTTTTAAGAGGCGAACTTGCGTGGTACCAGAATAAATGGTTTACCGGATTTGACGGCAAAACGATCCTTCCAATGTATAAAAGCGATCAGATATGCGGTCTTATCGGCATCGACAGGACTTTTAAGAACAGCCTTTATATAAACCTGCAGGGCGTCTTCACGCACATAAACGATTTCATGTGGGAAACGGCCGGGCAGCGCTACCGGAGCGAGTCCGGGATAGCGCTTCGCGTTCAGAAGGGTTATTTTCAGGATAAATATCAGACCGAGGTGCAGGGATTTTATAACACGCGAACGAAAGAATATCTGATGAAATCAACTCTCGAATGGCGTTATTCGGATATAGTCAAATACGTCCTGGGATTTCACTTGAACGAAGGCGGCGATAAACTCGGCTCCATAAGCGAATTTCACGAAAGCAATCACACATTCCTTCAATTGAAGATAAACTGGTGATAAATAAACGGACGGATAGGATGAAGCATGAATAAAGAAATGAAAGAAATCAAAAAAACTCTGGACGATTATCTTTTAAAATTCAATTTTTCGGAGCGTCTTGAAAATGATCCGGTCTGGTTCCCGCATAAGTTCAAAAACCGCGAGGATATAGAAGCGGTTTCCTTTATCGCGGCATGTTTTGCCTACGGTAAGGTTTCGCAATTTTTTAAGGTCATAGAAGCTATTCTCGAAAGGCTCGGCCCAGGCCCTTATGAAGCGCTTAAAAAATTTGATTCAACGAAGCGCGAGGAAGAGTTCGCCGGCGTCGAATACAGGTTCAATAAAAGCCGGGATATTTTGATATTTCTGGAAGCCGTCGGACTCGCACTCAGGCGCCATGGAAGCCTCTCGAACATATTGATAGCCGAATATAGTGCAACCGATATAAACATAATGCCCGCCGTATCCGCCCTGGTAAAGATGATTCTCGGATACGCCGAAGCCGTAAGCTATGATAAATTTTCAAAAGCTTTGCCGGCCGGAGTAAAGCAGTTGCTTCCGGACCCGGACAAAAACTCGACGTGCAAGCGTCTGTGCATGTGGCTGCGATGGATAGTGCGCGGTCCCGACAAGATCGATCTGGGCCTTGTCAAGGAAATACCAGCTTCAAAACTCGTGATACCTCTCGACACCCATATATTCAGAATTTCCAATATGCTGGGCCTCACGAAACGAACGGACCAGTCTTTAAAAACCGCCGAAGATATCACATCTAAGTTGAGGGAATTAGACCCTTCAGACCCTCTCAAATATGATTTTGCGATATGCCATATAGGAATTTCTGGTTTCTGCAAAAAAGGAGAAGAGGGAAGAAATTGTAAAAGCTGCGTTTTAAATAATATATGCGTAAAAGACAATATATTATAAACTCGGAAAACATGGTTATCATTGCCGCGAACATGAACGGCAAAAGCCAAGGTAATTAGATCACTAATAAAAAAAGCAAAACTTAAGATAGAACGGAGTAATCAAATGAAAAACTTCTGGCTAAGGGAATTAAATGAAAGCCTTCTTTTCATCGCCATACTTTCGCTTATGGCGATAATATCCGGCCTCGGCTGCGGCGCGAGATAAACAAGATGGATTTTTACTTGCCGCGACGGCCCGCGAGCGCCTCGAAACCCGACGTGACATCGAAAAGCTCTTCGTCGATGGAACTCTGACGGAGCCTGTGAAAAGAACGGTTCAGATCTTCGAGCATTTCATCGATGTTTTTTTCAGCCCTCTGCATCGCCGCCAGGCGGCTGGCATTTTCGCTTGCAAGGGATTCGGCGCACGCCCTGAATAAAACGACGAAAAGATATTCGCGGACGAGCGCGAGCAATATAGAGCGGCTCGAACGCATAACTTCCGGCCGTTTTTTAGTCGGCCACGGTTTTTGTAACAGATCGCGGCGCCACGCTTCATCGAGCGGCAGAATGCGCGCGCTGGCATGTTCATAGATCGCGCCATGTTTAGGGCGATTATAAAATATATAAAAGCTTGTTTCTTCGTCTCCCGCGCGATCGGTTTCACACTCGATGATGATCCGGCTTATGAGTTGGGTAATAGCCGCGACGGAACCCGGAACGTCAAATAAGCCGACCGGCTTTAAGCCTGCATTCTCAAGGCTTGCGTGAATTCTTTCGCCCACGGCCCATATTTTTTTTGGGCCGGAAAAGCCGCTCAGGCCGGCCATGGCAAATTCCGTAAGAGCGTCATTGAACTGGCCGACAAGGCCCTGATCCGAACCAAATATAACCGCGTTGACGGCATGGGCGGCTTCAGCCTCTTTCAATATTTTTTTATTCCGGAACTCTTCTTTTTCATCCGGCGCAACCCGCGCATTCTCCGGCGCATTCTGGCGAAAATAAACGCTAAGGCCCATCTCCACCGCGCGATAATAATCGTCGAGCGAGCGTATAGCCCTCTCATATTGGCCTATGCTCGACGCGGCCAGCACTTTCATCGTACGAACGACCGATTCGAGATCTTTCGCGCCGGTGATCTTTCTACTTAAACTTTGAAGCGTTTCGCTCATAATTTTTCCTTGAACAGGGCAACCGCTTTGCCGGCGGCCTCTAAAACAGCCCGGCGGTCGCTATCGCTGAGCTTGTTCTGTGAAAAAAAATTCCCGCGAATGGCGTCCGGAAGTTCCGCGGCAACCTTCCGCAACATAATCTCGGCATCTCGCATCGAGCCGATCGGCACTTCGTCGAAAAGGCCGCTTATAAGCGCCAGCAGCAGGACGATCTGTTCGGGGACCGAAGCCGGCTCGAATTCAGGCTGCTTGAGGCACGCCCTTATCCTGCGCCCGTGTTCGATGACCTTGCGGGTGTTATCATCGAGACGCGCGCCGAAACGCGCGAACGCTTCCAGCTCTTCGAATTGAGCATATGATAATTTGAGATCGCCCGCGACGGCGCGATATGCCGCCCACTGTGCCTTGCCTCCGACGCGCGAAACCGATCTGCCGACGTCGATAGCCGGAAGGACGCCGAGTTCGAATAACTTCGGCGACAGATAGATCTGGCCGTCAGTGATGGATATAAGATTGGTCGGAATATACGCGGAGATATTCTGCGCTTCGGTTTCGATTATAGGAAGCGCCGTGAGCGAGCCGCCGCCAAGTTCCTTACAAAGGTGCGTCGATCTCTCAAGAAGGCGGGAATGAATATAAAAAATATCGCCCGGAAATGCTTCGCGGCCAGGCGGGCGGCGCAATAGCAGGGAAAGTTCACGGTAGGCCCGCGCGTGATGAGTAAGATCGTCATAAACTATAAGAACGTCGCGGCCGGTTTCCATAAAATATTCGGCGATGGCGGTCGCCGCGTAAGGGGTTATGAACTGTAATCCGGGAGTCTCATTGCCTTCGGTAACGACGACCACCGTGTAATCCATGGCCCCTTTTTCACGAAGGCGCGCTATGACCTGCGCGACCGAAGAAGTTCTCTGGCCGATGGCGCAATAAACGCATATCACGTTCTGGCCTCTCTGATTTATTATCGTATCGAGCGCGATAGCGGTTTTACCCGTCTGGCGGTCGCCCAATATCAGCTCGCGCTGACCCCTTCCGATGGGAATAAGGGCGTCGATCGCCTTGATGCCGGTTTGAAGCGGAACCGTAACCGGCAGGCGGTCCGTTATTCGCGCCGCTTCTCGTTCGACCGGAAGGCGCCGGCTGAAAACGACCGGCCCTCCGCCATCGAGAACTTCCCCGATCGGGTTTATAACGCGCCCGATCAATCCTTCGCCGACCGGCACATCCATAACCCGCCCGGTGCGTTCAACTTCGTCGCCCGTGCGAAGATGCCGGTAATCTTCGAGAAGGACCACGCCGACCTCGTCTTCGTCGACATTGAACGCGATCCCGTATAGATCACCCGGAAATTTTACGAGTTCCTCAAAACCCACGCCAGGAAGGCCCGAGATTTTTGCAATTGCTGATGAAACGGAGGTGAGCACGCCTACTTCGCGCGGCGTCATTTTATGCGTAAACGCTTTTCGCGCGACGGCGATTTCATCAAAAGCCTTATCTATGGTATTTTTAAAATCTTTACGCTCTATGTTCATCGGTTTTCAGCCCCGCTTCAAGCTTTTCTAAAAAAAAGCCGTCAACGCTTTTTTCGAGCGCCGCGATATAATCGGATATGCTCCACACGAATCTATATCCGTTCGCCGTAAGTTCCACGCCGCATATCAATTCAGGCGCGGTTTCATAAAGGATCTTTTTATCGGCGCTAAAAGTTTCATTGAATGCGCGGCCGATCTCCGCGCGCTGATCGGGAGCCAGCTCAAAAGCGCTGCGCACCGAAACTGCCCCGGCCGGAGATCTGAGGATAGCCGCCATACGGTTTTTATCGTCGCCGGAAACTTCTCGCAGGCGTTTAATAAAAACCGCCGCCAGCCGTTCCTCGAGCCCGGTATCGGCAAGGTCGGACAGCGCTCTTCGCGCGACGGTAAAAACTTCCGCTCTTATCCTGCGAATTATCTCGCGCTCCAGATCAAGCCTTTCTTTTTCAATTGTTTCATTAAGCCGCTCCCGCAACAGACCGGACTCGGTCCTTGCTTCATCCAGCATTTGCTGCCGCTTGATCTTTACTTCATCGGCGGCCGCCGCCAGCATTGCCTCACGCCGCCCGGCAAATTCTTCGTTCTTCAGCCGGAAATCTTCGCGTTCCTTAACCGCGGCTTCAGTTTTCGCGTTAGCCTCCAGAAACTGGTCTGAAATTTTTTTCTCCCGCTCATCGATAGCTTTAATAATCGGCCCGTATAGAAACCGCTTCAAAAACCAGATAAGTATTATAAAATTAACGATCTGAGCGATAAAAGTGAACCAGTCAACAAACATAAGAGCCTCCTACGGCTTTGCGATCTTTTCGATAAAGTGGTTCCAGAAAGGGTTCGCGAAAATTAAAATTATAGATACAACGAAGCAATAAATGGCCATCGATTCGATCATGGCAAGTCCCACGAACAGAGTTCGCGTGATGGACGGCGCGGCGTCGGGCTGCTGGGCAAGCGACGTCAGAGCGGTTATGATCGCCCTTCCTTCGGCCAGAGCCGGCAATACACATCCAAGAACGATAGTGAGCGACGATACTATAATTGAAGCCAGCGCGATAATGGTAACGTTATCCATATTATCTCCTTTCAGTTGACCGTCATCTGGTCAACTATTCTTCATGAGTTGCGGCGGCTATATAAACCGTCGAAAGTATGG
>CAZJFS010000033.1:0-35832 GCA_964545075.1 uncultured bacterium | reverse complement strand
TGCGAAGCCGTGAAGCTTAAAATAAAGGAATTTCCCGAAGAATTCAGGGAAGCCATGATACAATTTGAAAATTATCAGAAAAACAATCCTGGAGTTTCGATATGGAACAACCTTACGCCGGTTCCATTGGCGGCGGCTTTTTTCGGAGAATTCAGGGACAGCGAAAAACTTAAAAACATGTATAAACTTAACATCGTTCAGGACGAATTTGAAGTGTCTTTCGAAGGAATAAAAAGGATTTATATAGGCCTTCCTGAAAAATCAAGCACCGCGTCTAACGTTGAATTTATAAACGATATAATTCAGATAACGGTCAACCTGACTTATAAAGATAAAACGAACAACAAGCTGACAAGGCGTTTCGAGACGTCATTTGACTTTAAAAGAAAATTCATGGGTAATTAAAGCGAGGTCATATCTCTTATTTCTATAGGGACCTTTATGGACTGGTTGAAATCTTTCTGGCTCTGACTCAGTTCGTTCTGATGGTCTTTTACGTGGATGAAAATATAAAACATGGAATGTGAGACCGAATTATCCATTTGCGAGCGTTGAACTTTATGATGCATAAAAATATATTCCACCTCGCTCATTATCACTTTTTTTCCAAGAATATGCCCGTCTTCCTCGGCTTCGGCCTGAGAACCGCTCACAATCTTTTTTTCGTAAATTATTTTCGGGTCCGGTTTTCCGTTGCGTTTCGGGTCGTCTAAATAAAGATCGACCTTGAGCAGATACCCGGTTTGATTCGTGGCGATGTTGCCGCCTACGACATCGGTTTTATTTATCTGGAATGACATTATTTTTCGGTTGGCGGCTCCGGCGCCGTTTAAGACGTTGAACGACCTTGCGGTATTTGAGTTACTCGATCCATCTATGGCGCTTTCGAAAGGATTTATAAAGGTGGCGCTGCTGTCAGGTTTTAAATAAAGGACGAACTTGGGCGTTCTGGATATTTCGTTTAATACCTGGCCGTAATTTACATGCGTTTCGTTGGCGGCCATGCGCAGGTCGTCTCCTATTCGTTTGAAGAAATCCTGGGATTCTCTCAAACGATCTGAATACCATACTGATTTTGCGACGTTTTGAGTGCCGCTTCCAATCATTTGAGAAACGAATGTCGCAACGATGCCTACTATGAGCACTACCACTATTACTTCAGGCAGCGTAAAAGCCCTTTTAAAAGTTTTTCCATGAAGCGTCGCCGTTGTATGTTTTATCATTATTTTCCTCGATGATTTTAAAATTTCTTCTCTTTTAATTATAACAGTTTAAAATGCTTATGTCAAAGTGGTTGTTTTTAAATGAAGCGCTCTAATATATATTATATATTGTTTGACACAAAAAGCCTGTTGTGGTAAAATTATCGTGTTTTAAAAAACTTAAAGTAAACGGGGCGTTCAATGGAGTTTTTAAAGGATGAATTTGTATTATTTTCTTTAATTCTTTTCATGGTTTCCGTCGTCATGCTTGTAGTATTTCTCGTTTCCTACAACAAGATCAGGATGATGATTGAGAAACACGAGGCCAAGAAAAAGGAAGAGATCGAAAAGTCTAAAAAAAATATCGATACCGGAAAAGAAAGCTTTGTTCAGGAAATTGAAAAGGAATATATGACAAGGCTTGAAAAATTACAGGGCGAATATGGCGATAAAATGCTCAAAACCTCTACGCTGGTCCTGAAAATAAAAAATATCACTTCGACGCTTAACTCCCAATTGATAATTAAAGAAATTCAAGACATTCTCAAGAGCAATCTTCCGGTGACCAAGGCCATTATATTTTTAAAGAAAAAGGATTCTGATTCGCTTCTCGTGGCGGGCGGCATCGGCGTTAACATAGATGAAAATCTTGTCGAACGCCAGCTTGAGGATTATCCGGTCGTCGCCCATTCCTTTGTCACGAAAAAACTGACCCATATCGATGATACCCACGGCGACAGAGTATTCGCGCGTCAGCTTGATAACGCCCGGCAGAAAATTATATATTCGGTTCCTTTCCTTGCCATCGCCGAAGGCGAACTTATGCCGGTCGGTTCCATCGCGATCGAAAAACTTTCCAATGCCGCCACGTCTTTATCCGGCGAAGATATTTCGCTTTTATCGATGCTCGCTTCCATTATAGGAAACGCCATTTATAACGCATCGGATCTTGAAAGCTCCAAAAAGTTTTCCGAGGAGCAGCTCCTGGAAAAGAAAAAACTCACTAAAATGTTCTCTAAATATGTTTCCCCGCAGGTCGTCGAGGAACTTATGAAAAATCCTGACTCTACCAATCTGGGCGGTAAAAAACAAAAAACGACGATTCTTTTCAGCGATATACGCGGATTCACGCCGATGAGCGAAAAACTCCAGCCGGAAGAGGTCGTCGCGCTTCTGAATGAATATTTTTCTGAAATGAGCGGCATAATATTCAACTGGAACGGCACGCTTGACAAATATATAGGCGATGCGATGATGGTGCTCTTCGGAGCTCCCATCATCGGCGATAATGATGAGCTGAGAGCGGTTACGGCCGCTATAGAGATGCAGGCGAAATTGAAACAACTCAACGATAAATTAACCATGGAAGGTAAAAAAGCCATAGGTATGGGCATCGGCATAAATACCGGCGGCGTTGTCGTGGGAAATATCGGTTCTGAGAACCGTCTTGAATATACCGCGATCGGCGACTCTGTCAATCTCGCGTCACGCCTTTGCTCGGTTGCGAAAGCCGGACAGGTTATTATATCCGATTTTACTTATGAACACGTCAAGGACAAGGTTGAGGTAACTAAGCTTGAAAAGGTTCAGGTAAAGGGTAAGGAAGAAAAAATACAGATATATGAGGTTCTGAAGGTTAAATGAACCTCGAATAAGGAGATGGGCGTCAATGCCTAATACCATGTCACCAAAGATCAAAACCTATCTGGACGGCGCGGCCGATCGTCAGCTCATAAAAAAAATATATGAGGGATCGCGCGAAGCCTTTAGAAATGAAGGAATGATGCTTATCTGCCGGATACAAAAAAAACGCAGCGTAAGCATATCGGTGGTCAACGGCGAATTAAACGATCTGACGAATAACTCGAAAAGCGGCATAGGGATACATGGGTTTGAAAAAGGCGGCGCTTCGGCTATGGTCACGTCGAATACCTATCCCGATATAGATTTTGACGAAATGACGGCTTCGCTTAAAACGCTTATAAACGCTTCGCTTAAAAACAAGATAAAAAAGAATTCCGATATTTTTTCGCTTGAGCCGCAGATAAATATATTGAAAAGCGAATATTCTCATCCTTTTAGCGCTTATCCTCTTCAAGCGATAATCGATCGCGTGACCGCGGCGAATAAAGAGATAGTTAAGATCGATAAAACTAAGCTTTCAGTCACTACCAGCTGCGGCATAGTCGTCGAGGAATATATAATAATAAGAGGCGACGGAACGTTTTCCGCGTTTGAAACTCCGAGGTGTTCGCTTTCGAGTTCCATTACGGCGAAGGATGCCGACGGTACGGCAACCGTTGCGGCAAGGCTCGGTTCATCCGATCTGAGCGTGCTTTTCGATGAAAAATTATACGCCGATTTTATGGGGCAGGCGTCATTTTACGCAAAAGAGGCGCTCCGCATTCCGTCCTCCCCGCAGGTCGAAGCTGGAAAATACAGGATCGTAATAGATTATGCGCTTGCTAAAGGATTGGCGCACGAGGCTTTTGGACATGCGGTTGAATCCGACCTTGGAAAAAGTTCGATACTATGGGAAGGCGGCAAGTTCATAAAAGGGCGTAAGGTCGCGAATGAAAAAGTCAATATTACTGACAGTCCGATATTAAACGATTACGCTTGGCAGCCGGTCGGCGCCAACGGCAATCTTAGAAAAAATGTTGAAATCGTAAAAGATGGCGTCGTAAAAGATAGCCTTGCCGATATTTTTTCGGCCGGCGAAATGGGCGTTTCAAATCAGAACGCCGAGCGTATCGAAAGCTATGACTGCCCGTCCATCCCAAGAATGACCAATATCAGGCTCGAATATCTCAATCCGATTCCGTCGGGAAAAGCTTTTCACGATATCAGGCCGCGCGAAGTTAACGAGCTCCTTTTAAAAAACGGTTTTCTGGCCGAGGATGGAGATACATTGCTCCTTCTTGGTTATAAGGGCGGTCAGGTAAGCACGGTGAACGGCGACTTCGTTTTTAACTGTTCGATGATATTTAAAATGAACGCGACGTGTTTGCCGGAACTTTATAAACCGGCCATATTCGCCGGAAAGACGCTTTCAACTCTCAAATCGATAATCGGCGCGATTGGCCCGGTGAAATGGGACGCTCTTGGCACCTGCGGCAAGAACGGCCAGGGAGTTCCTTCTTCAGGCGGCTCAAACTATTTTTTAATAATCGATAAAAATGATGATGTAACGATAGGTTAAGATAAACAAGATATTTCAAAACAGGCGGTAAAATTATGAAAAGCGGTGCTTCAGAATTCATTAAAGAATTCGTAAAAAAACTTAGTTTGCATCCGGATTTTGAAGCCGGAGATTTCAGGGTGGTCGCGGATTATTCGGAATTCGTTTCAATAGGTCAGAAAGAGAACGAATTGTTAGGTCCGTACGATATGCCGTCTCTTTCGAAGAGCCTTACGGCGAGTCTTTACGTTATATGGAAGGACGGGAAGGTCTCGAACGTGAATTTGAATTACGACAATATGCAAAATTTTGAAAGAGAAATAGGCGACTGGCGCAAAAATTCGTTCCGCGATGAGTTCGCTCCCTCAATATGGCGCGACGAAGGTTTTTCGGCGGATGATCTTAAAAAATATAAAAATTATGACGCGGAAGTCGCGGCTATGACCAAAGGTGAGGCGAATCCTCTTTTTTGCGGCATTGATTTCATAAATCGCGAGCTTTCATCCTCCGCAAAGCTTGTTACGGTAAATGCCGCGGCATCGCTTACGAACAGGTTTATATATCTCGGCGGCGCCACGGATGAGCCAACATTCAATTTTTCTTTTACCACTTGCGGCATTTCATTTGATCTGGACAACGTTTTTAGCGATAGTTTCATAAAGCGCCGCGCTTTTAAAGAAAAAGACCTGACAGCGATAACTGATAACGCGAAATTTTTCTACCCGGCGTTTTCAAAAAATATCGACAAGGCCGACTTTCTTTCTAAAGGTTCTCAAATGACGGTGGTTTTAACGCCTCAGGTCGCCGATTCGTTCATAAAAAAATATTTGATGTCAAACCTTTATGGAAAATTGGTCGTGGAAAAACAATCAAGGTTCAATATAGAGGATTTCAAATCCGGCGAAAAAGTTACGAGGGATGATATTTCCGTATTGTTTACTCAGTCAGATGAAGATCTTGAGATAAATAACATTCCCCTTACTTTCGAGGGAGTACCCGTCGCTCCGGCGTATTTTATAAAAAACGGCCGGCTCAACTCGCCTATGCTCGATCTCAAATACGCCAAAAAAGCAGAGATGCAGCCTAACGCATATCTTACGCCCGAGATGTTTCAATCGTCCAATTATTCGGTTAAAATAGAAACCGGCGAATATGAGGCGGCGCGAGCGGTTATATCTGATCTTTCGGAAGGTCTCATAATATTCGGCGTGCTTGGAATGCATACGCAGGACCATACTTCAGGCGACTTTTCTATAAGCTCGCCCTACGCCGTAAGGGTCGTCGACGGGAAGCCGGAAGGCCTCGCTAAAGTATCCCTGGCGGGTAACTTTTTTGAGCAGCTTAACCATCACAATACTAAGTTTTTGAACTGGTATCAGGAAGGGGACTGTTTCCTGATGAGATGCCACTGTTCTTAATGGAGGGTTATAAATTGAGCGTACGTTTTTCAAGATACTTTTGCTTGTTTTTGTTATTGGTTGTCATATTTTCGTGTTCGGCCTCTCCCGCGTCGGCTATTTCCGAGGAAGATAAAGCTTCCCGGGCTTTTAAATTCGCCAAGGGGCTTTTCGACATGGAAAAATACGGCGAAGCGGCTTCGGAACTTCAGAAATTTCTTTCTTTTTACGAAAAAAATAAATATTGCGAATATGCGCTTTATCTCCTTGGCGAGTCCCTGTATAAATCGGGAGCGTACGCCGAGTCGCTTGATAAATATTCCCATTTTATTATAAAGTATAAGGATTCAAAGCTTTTGCACGATGTTTATTATTCCGCCGGATATGCCGCGGAATCGCTCGACTCGACGGAACTCGCTCTTTCTTATTTTCAAAAGATATATGAAAGTCCCAATAAAGAATTGCGCGTGGACGCCGTGTTTAAATGCGCGCGGCTGCTTCTGGCTAAAAAGGATTACGCCGGGGCGCGCAAGGCGGTAGCGGATTACTTTGCCGCGGCGGCCGTCGTTCCTGAAAAGATCGATGAAGATGAGAAATCACGTTATAAAGAAGCTTTGTATATGGCCGGAAATATTCGTTTGCGCGCCCGCGAGATATTGGAAGCCCGCGAATATTATGAAAAAATATTGAAGTATTTCGGTGACGATCCTCTTGCCGTGCCGGCGAATTACAATATAGGTGAAATGGAATATTCGAAAAATGATCAGAAATCGGCCGCGTCGTATTATAAAAAGGCGCTGGCCATACTGGAAGGCGTTAAAGAGGCCGATGACGAGCGCATAAAAGCTTTTAACGGTTACTATCCCAAGATATATTATTCGCTGGGCTGGTGTTATTATTCCGCCGGCGATTACAGGCAGGCGGCTGAAAATTTTTTGATATATACCGAAAAATATAAAAAGAATGATAACCGGCCGGACGCACTTTTGCGTCTTGGCGTTTGCTATTTCAATATCAAGAAATTCAAGGAGGCGGGAAACGCCTTCGCCGAACTTAAAAAGATAGAGAATTTAAGCCAGAAAATTTCCAGGGAAGCGGATTATTATCTCGCCATGACGCTTCAGAAATCGGGACAGGCATCCAGCGCGCTTGAGCATTTTGAAAAGCTTTCCGCCGGAACTTCCGAGATAGCTTCAGAATCGGCGTACATGGCCGCCGTTATACTGTTCGATCAGAAGAAGTATGATGACTCGGTTTCGAAGTTCAATAATTTCGTCAGGATTTTTCCCGGTTCGCCGCGGGCGCAGTTCGCGTCTTTCAACGTCGGTCTCGCCTTCTTTAATATGGCCAGATACAGGGAGGCCGAGGAGGCTTTTTACGCTTTTCTTAAAGGTTATCCGAAATCGGATTTCGCCAGTCGCGCATGGTTTAATCTTGGCGAGATATCGGTCTTAAAGAAAAATTACGACGGCGCGCATTCGTGGTTCATGAAGATTTCCGAGAGCGATCAGCTGTGGCTCGAAGCGCAGCTTAAAATATGCGACATATATCAGCTTCAGAACGATGCGGACAAGCTTTCTCAGAAATATGAGGAAGTCCTGAAAAAAGCGGACGGAGTTAAAGCCGATTCGGAATCGCTCATTCCCGTTCTTTTTAAGATGGGCAAGGTTCTTTCCGCGCTGGGAAAATTCGACCTCGCCGCAGCGGCGTACGAAAAAATAATAAAAGTTTCGAAAAGCGAGAGGAATTCAGCCGATGCCAGGTATAAGCTGGCATCCGTTCATTTCGCCCGCGGCGATTTTGAAAAGAGCATGAATGCCGTTCATGAGCTTGAAGGGCTTAAAACAGGCGGCGGAGCTTACAGTCCTTTCGAAGTAAAGGAACTTTTGGGCAGAAACCTCGCCGGAATGAGAAAATATGACGAAGCGGCGGCCGTTTTTGAAGCGATAATATTGGACGTCCAGGCTCCCGAGCACGTGAAGGCGATCGCTAAGTTTTCAAAAGGCACGGCGCTTTTCGCGGCTCAAAAATTCGATCAGGCCATAGGGATATTCGAGGCACTTGCATCCGAGATACAGGATGTCGAGGTGCTGGCGAAGGTGCATATCGCTCTTGCCCGATGTTATTCGGCCAGTGAAAAGAACGACGAGGCTATCAAGAACCTTCTTAAAATCGAGATACTATACCATGACAGCGAATCGCTGAATGAAGCCAGGCTTATGCTGCTTGAATTATATGTTAAAACGAAAAAAAATAAGGACGCCAGAACGCTCCGCGACGAGATACTTAAATCAGGCGCTTCTAAAGCTATTAAGGACAAGGCGAAGGAGATTTCCAAAAAATAAGTTATGAACATGAAAAAAATTTTAGACCGTTTAGGCGCTTATATAATAAAAAAGCTATTGCGTTCGTTTTCGTTGCTTGAGTTCAAAACGATCTCGAGATTTGGTTTTTTAGGCCTCTTATTCTACTATATTTTTCCTTTGAGAAAAAAGATGCTTGTTGAAAATCTTATCCGGACCGGGATTTGTAAAACCGAAGAAGAATGCGTTCCGGTCATTAAAGGCATATATACCTGTCAAATGCTTAATTTTTTTGAGTTTTTCTGGATGTCGAATATGACGAAGACCTCCGTTATCAATAAAAATTTCAGGATACACGGACTTTCAAATTTTAAAAAAGCCATATCGGGTGAGGAAGGCGGCGTCATAATTTCGTCTCATCTCGATAATTGGGAGCTTCTGGCGGTGGCTATCGGAAAAATCGGCGTGAAAATGTCGGCGCTTATCGTTGATCGCGATATTGAGGTGCATAAGGTCATTTCCGCCGCGCGCGTCGTAACCGGTAACGGCGTAATGGACCGTAACCATTCCGCATTAAAATGCATGAGGCTTATAAAACGGAAAAATTTTGCCGGAATAGTTTCGGATCAGCATACCGACAATGCCGGCGTTAAAACTAAATTTATGGGGCTCGACTGCATGAGCACGTCACTGCCGGCCGCGCTTTCGTTAAAAACGGGGTGCCCGATATACGGCGTTTTCATGATAAGATCGGCCGATTATAAAAGCCATGATATTTATATAGAGCCGGCGTTATACGCCAGAGACTTTACTTTAGCCGAAAATGATGAAAAAGAGGCTATAGTTTCATGCACGCAGGCGATAAACGATATGATCGAAAGATACATAAAAATGGCTCCGGAACAATGGTTCTGGTTTCACAAGCGCTGGCGGGCAAGCGTCATGCCGGCCGCGGAAAAAAAGGAACAGTGATTTGTCCAATATCAAGATATCCTTCGTGATAATAACATTCAACGAAGAAAAAAATATCGCCCGCGCCATGAAGTCCGTTTCAGGGATAGCCGATGAGATAGTGATTCTGGATTCGGGTTCCTCGGACCGCACGGTCGAAATATCTTCGGGACTCGGAGCGAGGGTTTACCAGAATAAATTCGCGGATTTCGCCTCGCAGAAAAACATGGCTCTTTCATATGCCGCGATGGATTATGTTTTCGTTCTGGACGCCGACGAGGAGCTTTCACAGGAGCTCGTTAAATGGCTTTCGAATTTTAAGAGCGGCGTCTTCAAGCAGTTTGATGATGGCGGGGTTAAAGGTTTTTTTATTCCGCGTAAAAGCTCTTTTCTGGGCAAATGGATAAATCATTCGGGTTGGTTTCCTGATTACACCCTCAGGCTTATGAAACGCGGTTCGGGGGCGTTTAAAAAAGCGAGGGTCCATGAGTCTATCACAGTTGACGGCCTGACGGCAAAAATACCGGCTGAATGTTTTATGTGGCATTACACTTACGACTCGCTTGAACAATATTTTAATAAATTCAATGCTTATACTTCCATGGCGGCTGAGGATATGCTTGACCGCGGCGCGAACCCCTCCAAATTGAAGATAGTTTTCAACCCGTTTTTCGGCTTTGTAAAGCAGTACTTCATAAAAAGAGGTTTTATGGATGGGTTTCATGGTTTGATACTTGCCGTTCTATCATCGTTTTATGTATTCGTGAAATATTTGAAACATTATTTTTTGTATACGGGTAAAAAATGAATCAAGGTCTTTCGGATAAATATAAAAAAATACTCGTGCGATGCACCAATTGGCTTGGCGACGCCGTTATGACGACGCCGTTTTTTTCGTTCCTTCGAAAGGCTTTTCCGGCTTCCCGTATCGAGATCAAAGCTCTTCCTTATATCGCGCCGGTGTTTGAGAATAATCCTAATATCGATGCTATAACCATTTTGAAGCGCCAGGGAGGCGTTTCGGGTTTCTTAGGAAGTCTCGGAGCGCTTGTCTCAAGGCGCGGCGATCTTTACGATCTGGGAATCTCGCTTCCGAATTCATTCGGCGCCGCCGTTGATCTGAAAAAAGCCGGATGCCGTGAAATTCTTGGTTATAACAGGGATATGCGCGGCATTCTTTTGGACCATCCAGTTCCATTCAATAAAGAAATGTATAACGTACATGAAATATTTTATTATTTGAATATACTCCGTTCATTTTTAAGAAATGATGGAAAAGATATTGTCGGAGACGCTTGCGATAAGGCGACGAAGGGGGCCGAGCCCCGATATGAAATATATCTTTCTCGGGCCGAGCGTGAAGCGGCGATGAAAAAGTTAAACGAAATAGGTATCGATATTTCAGGGAACCTTATTGTCGGCTTGAATCCCGGGGCTTTTTTCGGTTCGGCGAAAAGATGGCCCGTAGAACGATATGCGAAAGTGGTAGCGCGTCTCTCGGCTGAATATAAAAACGTCAGGTTCGTCGTTTTCGGCTCGGCTAAAGAAGAAGCTTTCGGTCGTGAAATTTGCGCATCGGCGCCGGATTCGGCGTTTAATTTTTGCGGGAAAACGTCCATTCGGGAACTCATATCGCATATATCGATGTGCCGTCTTTTTCTTACCAACGATTCCGGCGCGATGCATATAGCGGCCGCGTTCGATATCGGGGTGGTAGCGATTTTCGGTTCGACCGACCATGCGTCTACATACCCGGTATGCTCGGACGGCCTCATTATAAGACGAGATATCGATTGCGCCCCCTGCAAAAAGCGCGAATGCCCATTGGGGCATCATAAGTGCATGAATTTGATAAGCGTTGACGAAGTCTATAAAGTTATGAAAAATAAGATTGAAAGGATAATTAAATGTCAAAAATAGCTGTTTTTATCGATCGCGACGGAACCGTTTCGGAAGAGGTCGGATATGTCAATCATATTTCAAGGTTCAGGCTTTTGCCGAACACCGCCGACGCGATAAAGCTTTTGAACGATGCCGGCGTTATGGCTATACTCGCCACTAATCAGGCCGGAGTCGCCAGGGGATATTTCGAAGAAGCCATGATAATAAAGGTCCACGAGAAGCTCGGAGAAGAACTCTCTAAATCAGGCGCTAAATTTGACGCCGTTTATTATTGCCCTCATCATCCTTCGGTCGGAAAGCCGCCTTACCGGATGGATTGCGATTGCAGAAAACCAAAACCCGGAATGATAACCCGGGCGCAGCGTGAACACGGCATTGATCTTACTGTTTCATATATGATAGGCGATAAGATATCGGACGTTGAATTCGGAAAAAAACTTGGGCTGAAAAGCGTTATGGTCTTAACCGGTTATGGGATCGGCGAATACGAGCACCAGCGTCAGAACTGGAAAGTGACGCCGGATTTCATCGCCGAAGATCTTCTCGCGGCCGTAAAGTGGATATTGGACGATATAAATAAAAAATAAACCGTTTTATATTCAACGGGCTGTAAAAGTCGGAGCGCTATAAATTTATCTTTATTCCTGGTTTTAAATTATTCGGCGGATCTATAACTATTTTTTCGCCTTCGACGGCGCCTGAAATGATTTCAATGTTTTCGTCATTTTCTATTCCGGTCGCGACGTTCCGCAGTTCCAGCGTTCCGTTTTTTATAACGAATATCCTGTTTTTTCCATCCGATTCGAAGACGGCCTTATATGCGACCGTCAGCGACGCCGGTTTTTCCAGCGTCACGATGTTGGCGTCCAATTCATAACCTGGTTTCAGATCGAGGTTTTTGAGATCATATTTTATTCTTACGTCTATCTTTTGCTGTTCGACGCCGAGGGATGAAACCTTCATAAAAGCCCTGGGAGCTATGAAATACACTTCACCCGTATATTTTTTGTTGTCTATGGCGTCGCCGGTTATTATGACTTTTTGTCCGACGCGTACTTTCGACATGTCATCTACCAGCACTTCCGCTTTTATATAAGCCGTGGACATGTCGCCGATGTCGAAAAGGGCTATGCCGGGCTGGACGAAGGAACCTTCATCGTGGTATCGGGTCAGGACTACGCCTCCTATGACGGTTTTGACTATAGCTTTCTGAAGGTCGTTTTTTATCGTATCGACGCCTATTCTGGCCTGTTCCGCGTTTTGTTCCGAAACTTTTATGAGATATTCCGACGCGCCTTTTTTTAAAAGTTCAAGATTGTATTCGGCGATTTTAACGCGCTTTTCGGATTCCGCCAGAAAATTTTCGGCCGCGTCAAAAAGCGTGCGCGCGTCTTTTTTATCCTGTTCGGACGCGGACCCCTTGAGCATTAAAGACTCTATTTTCTGGAATCTGTCTTTTTTATATTCGCGGTCGGTCGCGGCGCTTTTTCTAGCGATCCGAGCCTGTTCGAGCTGCTCTTCAGCCTGCTTTAATTGTTCCGCTTTTACGATGTTTTTGACGTCCTGCGATGACGCGGTCGCCGAATCATAAACCGCTTCCGCGCGCTTTAACGCGAGCGTGAGTTCTTTAGTGTCTAAAAAAGCGAGGTCCGCTCCGGGGCTTGCGAAGTCGCCCTCCCTGACCACAATGGCGGATATCGTTGCCGCGATCTGGCTGCTTATTCTTTCCTTGCGGTCGAGCTCTACCTTGCCGCGAAGCTTCAATACCCGCTCCATGCGTCCTTTTTTCACCACGTCGATGCGCAAATCCGAGCCGTTGACGGACCCTTGCGTTGAATTGAAAAATATCAGCGCGGCGATTAACGCGGCTCCGGGGATTAAGTATCTTAACTTGAACATCAGAAGACCTCCAGATATATTCGCATTATATAATATTCTTTTCTTTTATTCCCTGCTCTTTAAAACCTCTACCATGTCGAGCCCTTTTATATTTGATGTGTTGGCCAGCTGAGCCAGCGTGGCGCAGATGAAAACGCTCAAAAACGCTATGATATAAGTTCGGGGATATATTATTACCGCAAGCGAGAACATTTCATTTGAAAATTGCCCGTTTATGAAATGGCACATCGCTTTTCCGATCACAACTCCCGGGATTATGGCTATGACGCTTAAAATAAGATTCTCTATAAAAAGAAGCGCCTGTATTTCGCCCGTCATATATCCCAGAACTTTAAGCGAGGCCAGTTCACGGCTTCGCTCCATTATGTTAATGATGGTCGAATTGAAAATTATGGCGAAGCCCATGACCGTGCCGAACGAGACCATTACTCCCACGAAGATCTTCATGAATTTCATCTGTTCCATGAATCCGTCAAAAGCGTCGACGCGCCCTTCGACCGAATCGACCGCGTTAATTTTCAGGAGTTCGGATCTGACATAACTTTTCATTCCGCGTTCGACTTTTAAAAGAAGCGAGGTGACGAATTTTCCTTCGTCCATGAACTCCCTCATCGTCTTCATGGAAACGAAGCAGTTTATTCCGGCATATTGCTTCGCGATCCCAACCACTCTCATTTTTTTTTTAATTTCCTTGGACGATTCCTTGACCTTGAGGTTTCCTACGAATGCCTTGACAGTGACGATATCGCCGATCTTGACCGGGAATTTTTCCGCTATCATTTGCGAGACGAGTATCCCATGCTCGGGCAGTTCACGCCTTTCGTCGCGCTCGTTTATCAATCTATAAAAAGCGGTGTTTTCAGCCGCGCCGACAAGGACCGTATCTTTTTTTATCCAGTCTTTTATTATTTCGACCGCGATTTCCGTTAACGGTTCGACTTTCGTCACGCCGCGCATGCTTTGTATGTCGAGAGCGTCGTAATACGAAACAGGCTTCGTGAAATTAACCTTGAAATCCTGCCTCTGAAAGTCAAAAAACTGCTTGGTAAAGGCGAAATCTATGCTGTCTAAAAAGAACATCGAGATCATGAAAAACATTACGGTCGCGGCCACGCCGGTGATAGTCAAAAAGCTGCGCTGTGGGTTTCTGAAGAGATTTCTTACGATCATTTTGGCGCTGAAGGACATCCGCCGCCATAAAAACCCTATTTTTTCAAGGAAAACATTTTTCCCCGTCTCAGGCGCCTCGACGCGCATGGCCTGGGCGGGCTGTATCTTTAATACCCTTCGGGCCGAGTTATATCCCGCGAGAAGGCAGAACATCGTGCTTACGCCTATACCCGCGAAAGCCACGCCCCAGCTCATTTCAATTTTCATGTCGGGTATCGAGAAAACCTGGTTATAGGCTATTCCCATCAGTTTTCCGAGCTGATATCCCGCCAGTACGGCGGGCGCCGATCCAGCCAGGGATATCACGAGCGAGTTTTTGACGTAGTACCAGAGTATGGCCGTATCGGTGTATCCGAACGCTTTCATGACGCCGATGAGGGTCCTTTGATTATTTATTATGCGCTTTTGCATTATATAAATTATCATGGCGGCGACCAGCAGAAAAACCGTAGGGAAGATGATCGCCGTTTTTTCGAGATGGTTGATCTCGTCGTTTATTATCATATAGCCGAAATATTTTTTGCGTTCGACGCCGTTCATAAAGCCGTAAGGCTTCAAAAGTTTTTCGATCTTATCGATAACCGCCCCGCGGTCAGCGTTTTTATGAAATCTCACGTGCACTTCGTTATATGAATTATCGTACCCGAGCATTTTTTGCGCGGTCGATTCTTTCACGTATATTATGCCGAAGTCGTTCGACAGCATGGAGAACGGCCCGCGGACAACGATTAAGTATTCGGGGCTCGCCACAGTTCCCGAGACCTTGAACTCGAATATTTTCAAATTTATCAGGGCCTTCAAAGCCGATCCGCGCTTAAGATTCCAGCCTTTGGCGAACTTGTCGCTGAGAAGGCAAAGCTCTTTGGCTCCGGTGTCGAAGTAGCTTCCGGATAGCATCTGAAGATCGTTTATTCCGGCCCTTCCCGAATCCGGAACCGATATCAATTTAAGCGTTACGCGTTTTTCGTCATTTTTTCCTATAAACGCGCCGATCGTGGCCGTGACCCTGCCGATCGCCGACTCGACGCCGTCTAACGCTTTTATTTTATTTATGGCCTCGGGCGTTATGCTTCTGGCCTCGGCGAAATAATCAAGCAGTTTAAAACGATCATAGTAGGAAGAAACCGAATCGCGAAGGTTGTAATAGGACATGAAGGAGGATGTGAAAAGCGAGATGCCGAAAAAGATAACGGCCGCGGCGGCGAAGAACTGCCCCTTCGTTTTTGATATTTCCCTTATAAGCATTCTGTTGAGTTTGGTCATAATATTTCCGTAACGTTTATTCTATTGCATGCCGGACGTCGTTCCAACGGTTTTATTAAAGTGAAAACCGCGGCTACCACTCTATGTTGTCAGGATCGGCGGGAACCAGGTTTCGAATAATCTCGACGATCTCTCCGCTGCGAAGCTTCAACACCTTGTTGGCGAGCTGCGATATCGGCTGGTTATGCGTTATTACGATGACCGTCTTCTTGAGTTCCAGATTGATTTCGCGCAATAATCTTAAAATTTTAACGCCGGTCGAATAATCGAGCGCTCCCGTAGGTTCGTCGCAGAGCAATACATCCGGGTTTTTTGCGACGGCGCGGGCTATGGCGACCCGCTGCTGTTCGCCGCCCGATAACTGGGCCGGAAAGTTATTGGCGCGTTCCGATAATCCGACCTTGGCGAGGATTTCGTCTATATCGAGAGGGTTTGAGGATATCTCCGTCGCAAGTTCTATGTTTTCGCGCGCGGTTAAATTGGGCATGAGATTATAAAATTGAAATACAAATCCGATCTTCTGACGGCGGAACATCGTCAGCATCCTCTCGTCGTAACGGGTGATGTCGCCGCCGTTGAAATATACGCTTCCGCTGGTGGCCGTGTCCATTCCGCCCATTATATTTAAAAGAGTGCTTTTACCGGAACCGCTCGGTCCCAATACCACCACGAATTCTCCGGATGTGACGTCGAATGTCGCCGAATTTAATGCGGTCAGCTTAACTTCGCCGGTAATATATTCCTTCGTGACGCCTTCCAGGTGAAAAACATGATTTGAATCCATTTTACTTCCTATCGCTTTTTATGGCCGCATTCCGGTTTTTCGCGACCGTTTATAAACGTAAAAACTTTAATTTTAAAAGAGGTGTAAATAAAGGTTTTTAATGATTGCATAACGTGAAATTTCGATAAATAACAATAGTGCGTTATTATAACATGGCGGATGTCAAACAGTCAATATCGACCTTTATCGCTTTTAAGCGTTCAATTTGTCTCGCGTTCGTTTCCTTCCTTTCTTCGCGCGGGGAACGATACGCGATCAATATTCGAATCAATCGTGTTTTCAATTATTTTTATTTTCCGTTTCCTATTTATTTTCCTGTCCGAATGACGATAATGTTCAATTGAAGTATAATATAAAAGCGCAATTTAATCGGACAAGTGATAAAAATGAAAAAGATAATACTTACCGGCGGAGGCACGGCCGGCCATGTTACGCCGAATATGGCCCTTATACCAGGACTTAGAAATCTCGGATTCGAGATACATTATATCGGCACGCATGATGGGATCGAACGCACGCTTATCGAACGCGAAGGCGTCGCGTATCATCCGATACATGCCGGAAAGTTAAGGCGTTACTTTGATTTTAAAAATATAACCGACGTTTTTAAGATCGGCCTCGGTTTTATGGAAGCGCTCGGGACCATCAGAAAAATATCGCCCGATGTAGTTTTCAGCAAGGGCGGTTTCGTTTCCTGCCCCGTCGTGTGGGCGGCATGGATCAATCGCATTCCGGTCATAATACACGAATCGGATATTACGCCGGGCCTCGCCAACAGGCTTTCGATGCCATTCGCGAAGACTATCTGCCATGCGTTTCCAGAGACCCGAAAATATATTCCGGCTAAAAAGGCATTATATACCGGAATTCCGGTTCGTGAAGGAATGTATCTTGGCAAAGCGGATATAGGAAGGCGATTCTGCGGTTTTGACGGGCAAAAACCAGTTTTCATGCTTATTGGCGGGAGCCTTGGCTCTGAAGTTTTAAACGCCAGTCTCCGCGCGGCGCTCGAGCGCGTCAAAAACACGTTCGACGTTTGCCATATCGCGGGAAAAAACGGAATAGATCGTTCTTTTGAAGGCGTTTCGGGGTATAAGCAATTCGAATACGTCAACGAGGAGCTGCCGCACGTGTTTGCCATGGCGGATGTCGTTGTTTCGCGCGCCGGCGCCACGACGCTTTTTGAGATAGCCGAACTTAAAAAACCGAATCTTTTGATTCCGCTTTCCAGAAAAGCCAGCCGCGGCGACCAGATATTAAACGCCGAGTCTTTTAAAAATCAGGGTTTTAGCCGGGTTCTTTCTGAAGAAGAACTGACGCCCGAATCTTTTTATGAAAATCTTATGAAGGTGCATGAAGATCGTGAAGCATACATAAAAGCTCTTTCCGCGAGGCCGCAGAAAGGCGCGACGGAAGCCATACTTAAACTGATATCGGAAACCGCGAAATAAACAGACCGAGCAAAGATCGTAATGAAAAAGAGCCGTTCGATTATTTTTGAACGGCTCTTTTTATTTTATGATGATATGTGTTTTATATTTGCTTACCGGGGGCGGCTGCCCGTTTTATGCATGTCAAACCGTTAATTTCTCTGGTTGAGTTCCGAATATTTTACGGCTTGCTGGATCGATTTATTGAGCGAATCGAGCTGGGAGTCAATGAATTTTTCAGCGTCCGGACCTTCGAGCGTCATTCTTTTAACGACGGCAGCCTTGTAAGCCGCGAACACTTCGTCCATGAAATTAGCGATATCGTTTGTGAGAGCGATCGAGTCGAGCTTATCGGAGAAATCTTTTCCGATGAAAAATTCGCCGTTGTTTTTCTCGCCGATGACCGTTCCGGGAACGTGAAGGCCGATAACCTGCTCGGCTTCTTCGTTATATAAAAGGGTTTTCAAGAGGTCTTTTGAGATGTTTCCGGCGCATACCGCGTCTTTGATAATGCCGTTGACCGAATCGGCTTTAGCTTCGAGTTTGGCTGCTTTCGCGCGAGCGGCGTTCAGTTCGGCGCCCGCGAGTTCCTTCGTCGCGATATCGCCTCTGTTGGCCGGATCAGGTTTTATCATGGGAAGCGAAGTTTCTATGAGGTCGTGTTTTTTAAGTATTTTTCCGGCGGTGCGCGGGAATGAGATGCCGAGGTTATATATCACTTTTTTTAATATCCATTCTTTGAACTGCTGTTCTTTGGGAAGAACCTTGTTGAGCAGAAGAAAGAGGTTGTTGGTGCAGCTGTTGTTTATCGTGTTGTATTTTTCATTGTCGCGGTTTTCAAGAGACTCGCCGATAGCGCATTTTAAAAGCTCCACTTTCTGTTCTTTGGTGAGTTTTAATTTATATGGGATGAGCGTCTTTTTTTCTATCGATGAATATTGGATATAGTCTTCGCGGCAGCCGAGCTGGTAAACTATGAAGAACGCGCCGAAGTTACCTTTTAAAAGGCTGTATGCCTGACCTTTTAAGAGTCTTGCTTCTATGGACATTACAAGTCCGTTGGACCTTTCACCGAATTCGGTAACTATAGGGCTTTCAAATTCAAAGAAGAAAAGGCAATGAGCGGCAAGCCATTCCGGCGGGAAGGGCTTTACAATGAATATAACGTCCTTTATTTTATTGACGTCGATCGTCGCGGTGCGCCATTTAGGGTTAAGGGTTTCAACCGTGCATGGTTCGTCGAATCCCCATCTTACATTCGATATTTTATAAATTCCGTTCGCTTCCGGTTCGGCTAAAACGGCCGGACGCTGTTTGGTGTTCCATTCGTTTTGCTGCGAGAACGCTTGCGTGGAAAATGCGAAGGAAAGAACTAAAACGGCCGTGAAGAAGATTGAAACTCTTTTGGTAACGATATTTTTCATTAATATCCTCCCTGAAGATTTATTTATTTATAAAAAATTGCTGAAAAAACATTTATATAATTATACCATTTTCGGGAGATTTATTCAAGTTCAGCCGCGTAAAAAAGAGCGATAAAAATTTAATCAGGTATTTCGTATTGGCGTTGTTTGAAAAGCCGGCGATCGAAAAGACGCTGAATTTTAGTCTCGAAAATTATTGTAATTATGAATGCATTATGTTAATATTTATAAAAAAATTGTGTTAGGGGTATTTATTATGATAGTTTTAAAAAGACGTTTTTTTTCGATTTTTTCGATGGTGTTTTTAGCGTTGACGCTTGGCTTCAATTTTGCGCCTGCCGCCGAAAAAACCGATAATACGATTGGTGGAAAGGATAAATTTACTTTCATCTGTCTTGCCGACTCAAGGTCGGAAAAAGAGGATGATATAGGCGTCAATGTTCCCGTGCTTTCGAAAATATCCGCTCTTTGCGCCAAAATTGCTCCGGCGTTCGCCATCTATCCTGGTGATACGGTATACGGTGCGGATGATTTTGAAAGATTCAAAAAGCAAATGGCTAGTTTCGTCGAAGTCGTCAAGCCGTTTTCGAATGTCTGTAAGATCTACTACACGCTCGGAAACCACGAACTGAGAAGTTTTGACCACCTCAAACATGCTATGTCAGTACTCGACGTTCCAAAAGTAGAAGCCGGAAAATACAGCGGGCAGGTTTATTACTTCACTCATATGAATAGTTGCTTTATCGCCGTTGCGACGTCATTTTACAGCGAGGATAATCTTATTTCGGACGAGCAGCTGGCGTGGATCAAATCGGCGCTCGAAAAACACAAAAATTACGAACACATATTCGTTTTCGGCCATGCCCCGGCGTTTCCGTTCGGGCCTCACGTGATGAGCTCGCTTGACGCTTACCCTGAAAACAGGAATAAATTCTGGCGTCTGCTTCGAGAATATGACGTTGACGCTTATTTTTGCGGTCACGAACATTTTTATCATACGAAAAAGATTGCGGGCGTTTATCAAATAATGACCGGGACCTGCGGCGCGCCGGTAAAAAAAGGATATGGCGGAGAGTTTTTCCATTTCGCGAAGCTTGATATCGACGGGCCGGAAGTTAAGATGAACGTTTACGATGAAGACAATAACCTGCGCGACACGCTTACATATAAAAAATCAAAGGTTCATGCTGATTATAAAGAAATCGATCTCGCGGCCGCCGAGAAAATGCTCCCGCCCGACGCTTTTCTTCTCGATATGAATTTTACTCGCGCGGTTTCGATAATTCGCGGCGATCACAGGGCGGAGCCCAAGAGCGCGGCGTTGAAATATATCGCTGAAAACCACGCGAATATGCTTGCGCGGGCGGCGCTTATGGCTTTTTCCGAAAAAGACTGGATGACCAATCTTTATGCGCTGCGGATGCTTGAAAAGACTATGAAACCTGGTTATCTTGTAACGGAAAAGGTTATGGAATTCGCTAAAGGAAAACCATTGCGCAAGGAGACCATACAGGCGAAAAAGCTGTTGGAAATGTGGGGTATCTCCGTTCCGGCAAGCGCAAAAAAATAATATTTGGCGGTGAAATTCGATGGCTGACATAAAAAAAAGGTCCGCGTTCACTAAAGACAGCGGTTCATATGGTAGCGGCGGACAAAATAGCCGCCCGGCTGGTTATGGCGGCGGCGATTCCCTGGAGCCTTCTACGAACGGTAGTTTTTCATTTGAAAACAAAGGCGACGAAAACGTTTTCATTCCAAAGGCCAATATCGCCTCAAATCTGCCGCACCGTATAAAAGTCGATCTCAACACGTATCTCGAGCAATTTTTCAGCGGGGTAGGTATTTTAGCGCTTATTGCCGCCGTCATTCTTTTAATTAGCGGCACCTGCGGCAGTACGTCCCGTTATTCCCATCACTATACGCCTCCCGATCCCGCCGCGCTCAAGTATATTCCACTCGCTCTTATCGCCGCCGGCGCCGGTTTTTTGTGCCGCTGGTTTACGGACAACTATTATATAATGGATACGGTTGAAAAAAGGATCTATTATCATTTCAAGTTTTTCGGTTATGAGAGCGTTTCGCTTTTTCTCGCGGCCGATCAGATCGAGGCCATCGGCGTTACGGGGAAAAAATGCAGCAGCAAACATGCCGTCTGGTGGGAATATAAGATCGTCATTATCGATAAACCAGGAAATATGACTGATTTTAGCGACAGGACGCGTGATTCGCGTTTTGAACATAATGAAAAGGCACGCGGGATGGCCGCGGTAATGCAGTGCAATTTCGCCGAGTGCCCGCCCGAAGCGCACATAAAAGTGACCAGGGACCCGTCGGGGCATTCGTGCATGGTCAGTTTCGCCGGCGACACATGGAGCGAATTCTTTTCATTCGAAGATTCGCCGGTAGGTCTTGTGACCATGGCATTCATCGGCTTTTCAATTTTAATAGTCGTGCTTTCTTTCGCTGGCATTTTAAGATAAAACAGGGTTCGCTTTTTTTATCTTTTTCGCGGGTCATTCATGGTATTGTTTTCTATTGGCCGAATTAGGGGTAGCGGATATTAAACGGGCCCGTAACGGATAAAAAAAATCTCCCGGTCGTTTTGCGGCGGGAGATTTTTTTCGTTGAATTTATTTTAGTTAGAGCATGAAGCCAGGATATAGATTCCGGCGGGGGCTATTTTACTTTGCAGCCATCGGATCGAATTTCATGAACTCGTTGGCGTCTAACGGAAGTCTTGCATTCGAACCGTCAAGCGCTTCGGCGGTGATGAAATAAAAGACGGGATTTTTAACGTCGGCGTTTTCGATTTTCGCGGTGTATGTGTTATAAAGCTTTGTAGCTTCGGCCTTTACGAAAGGGCCTTTTTCGCTGTCCGACCAGTATACGCACGCTCCGCCTTCGTTCATGCGGCGCTTTGTGTCGATCTTAAAGCTTATTGAAAGCGTTTTCATGTCGGTCGCTTCCGCTTTGACCAACGTGGAGGGGATCTGAATCGGATCGGCCATTACAAGCTGGGTTATGCAGTGGATCGCGCCGTTGGCGGTGATTATATTGCTGCAATTATAGCCTTTTACAGTGTGGCCCGGCAATATTTTTCTGTAAATTTCAAGGGCTTTTTCATCGGTCGCTTTTCCATATATAGGAACCAGGACGAGGTTGTTCGCGAAAACCGAATTCGTGTAGCTGTAAGAAGTGCCGTCGTATTTAGGCATAGGAATTCTTGTGACTATGAACTTTTCGCCGAGGCCGTTCGTTTCGTTCGCCATCGTCTGGGCGTTCTCGTTCAATATTGCATAGTTGTTTTCCGCACCGTCGGTCGGGGTTGCGTATTCGCCGAGGATTATGTTTTTGTCGTCTAAAAGTTTCGAGAACATGTCGACATGGCCCGTGCCGTCGCGTTTCATTTTCTTAAGAAGGATGACTTTTTTCATTCCGAAAAATTCTTTCATGTATTTTTCAAGGTCTGCGCGGGTCATGTTCGGGTCGCCGCCTTCGTTCGGATCGAACACTACGTCTGTCAGTATGGCTACGCCGTGGCCGTCGGTTTGAAAGTTTCCGCCCGGAAGGATGAGTTTGCAGGGATGGACCTTGACCTTTAAAAGATCGCCTATCGTCTGAGGGAATTTATCGTCGTTGGGGCGAGGCCTGTTGTAAACGCAGTCTATTATCTCGCGTTTTTTTGCTTCGGTATGGATGAAGAACGGGCCGAAATCGCGCATCCATACGCTGTCGAGCCTGGTGGGGATCACGGTGATGTTTTCCGCGTTGGCGCCAGCTTTAGCGAGCGTGGCTTTTAATGTTTCGGCGTTATAAGATGCGCCTATGAATATTTTGTCCTGCTTGCTGGCGTCGACTATGAGTTGAGTGAGAAGATCCGAGTAACCGGCCCATGAAAAGCAGATGCCTTCGGATTTTTCGAATTCACCGGGCGTCCAGAATGTCCCTTCGGGCTTTCTCATCGGCCTTCCGGTAAAAGGCTTGTATTTTTCTTCGAGGTATTTATCGAAATTATTTTGTATATATTCGCGTTCCTGTTTCGTCATCGAATGAGGAAGCGGTTTCAAAGCTTCGGCCGCGACCGGCGCCGGCTGGAATCCAAATGATACTGACAGCGCGAGGGCCGCCGCCATTAGAGTTTTTTTCATACTATATACCCACCCCTTTTGTTTTACTCATACTTACTGTAATTGTCGCTAAGCGGTAAAAACTTTTTTATTTATTGATGGATATATTTTACCAGATTTTTTAAAAAAAATCATCTTTTTTGCGCATTTTTTATAAAATGTATTTACAAAAACTTGAAATATGTTTAAAATGTTTTCAGCGCTATAGAAATAGGAGTGAAAATATGAAAAAAATTATTTTTTTATCGGTTATTTTATCGTTATTATACGTATTGCCTGTTTTTGCTGGCGATACTTCGGAAAATATAATGAAACGGGCCGCGGGCGGCGACGCCGAAGCTTGCTATAATCTGGGTGTGATGTATAATTCAGGCAATGGAGTTGGCCAGGATTATAAAAAAGCCGTCGAATGGTATGAAAAAGCCGCTGCGCAGGGTGACTCCAGGGCCGAATATGATTTAGGCATTATCAATATCGGCGGGCAGCTCGGATCGCGAAATTATGAAAAAGCCGTTAAATATTTTGAAAGCGCGGCTTTAAAAGGGCATGCCGTAGCCATGTGCAAACTCGGCATGATGTATTATGGCGGCCTTGGCGTCTCGCAGGATATGGTTGCGGCGCATGCGTATTTAAGCGTAGCAGCCGCTAATGGCGCTGCAAAAGCCGTAAAAGACAGGGAAAGGTCGAGGAAAATCCTGTCTGAAGATCAGCTTAAACAGGCGCAGAAAAAGATCGATGAAATTACAAAAAAGCTCGAAGAAAATAAAAAGCTAAAAAAATAAGAGTCAAACGGCTGTCCGGATTGAAGATTTAAAAAAAGGCGTGGCTTTCGGGCTCCGCCTCTTTTTTTATTTTTGGGCTGCTCTAAAAACTACCGGAAACGATTCTAATTTTTCTTGTTTTAACCTCTTTTTTCGCCGTTTTGTTACACAGAATTTACACAGGACGCGCTTTTCTTGATTTCCGATAAACCTTTAAAACATAAATAAAAAAGCGACCTTTCGGTCGCTTTAATTTAATAGCTCTACGGGGATTCGAACCCCGGTTTAATGGCTGAGAACCACTCGTCCTGGGCCCCTAGACGATAGAGCCGCATTAAACTGAGATTATTTTATCAAAAATATTAATATTTGTCAACTCAAAAACTATATTTAATGAAGCGTAAATATATCGGCTGGTATTTTCCCAAGTATTAAATCTTTGGAATAGAATGCGGGCCGGTTTTTTTATTGCAAGTAATGCCCATTTCCGGCGGAGATAAGTCGAAGATTCCTGAAGGGACTATGCCCGAAATAAGTTATTCGATAGAGTAAACATGGTCGCGAGAATGTTCGGCCTTCGCCCGCCGCAGCTATTCTCTTATTGTCCGTTATCTGTTTGCCGTTACAGGAAACTTATAAGAAGCATTACGTTGAGTATGGTTACGACTATTCCGACTATCCACAACATAATGTTTTCCATGCGCGTGTTGGCGTATTTGCCCATTACTTTTTCAGACGATGTCAGAAATATTTGCGTGAATATCGTCCACGGAAGCTGTATGCTTAAAATCATCTGTGAGATCACGAGGCCGTAAAACGGATCGGTGATGAAGAAGATGATAAACGTCGAAAAAACAAGCGTTATGGCTACGCCGGTGCGCGTGTGCTTGTCGCCGATATCGTAAGGCTCGTTGAATGCTCCTGCAAAAATAGTGCCGCCAGCCATTGCAGCGGTGATGCTCGACGCCAGGCCCGCCAGAAGAAGGGCGATGGCGAATACGAGCGACGCGGCGTTTCCGAGCAACGGCCTGAGCATGCTTTCCGCCTGCTGAAGATCGTTCACGGAAGTTTTCGCCTGAAAAAAAGTCGCGGCCGCAACCAGGATCATGGCGCTATTTATGGCCCAGCCGACGATCATCGAAAAAAGCGTGTCGAAGAGCTCATAATTTAATTGCTTTTCGATAAGTTCCTCGTTTTCGAGGTTCCACTGTCGGCTTTGAATTATCTCGGAATGCAGGAAAATATTGTGCGGCATGACGACCGCGCCCAGAACGCTCATTATTATAGGCATCGAATTCGGCGGAAACGTGGGAACGAGCCACCCATGCACCGCTTCACCCCAGCTTATGTTGACAAGGCTCAATTCAAATAAAAAAGAAAGTCCGATGAGCGAAACGAATCCTATTATAAACTTTTCAAGTTTCTTATAAGAATTAGTAAAAAGCGTTACCGCGACGAATATCATCGAGAACAACGCCCCGAGCTTTATCGGAAGCTTAAAGAGCATGTTCAACGCTATCGCCGCGCCGAGTATCTCCGCCAGAGCCGTCGAGATCGATGCCAGCATGGCCGAACCGAGCAATAACCTCGCGATCCACGGCTTGAAATATTTTGCCGCGGCCTCGGATAGGCAAAGCCCCGTCGATATGCCGAGATGAGCGACGTTATGTTGAAGTATTATAAGCATTATGGTCGAAAGCGTTACCATCCACAAAAGCTTATAACCGTAATCAGAACCGGCCGCGATATTAGCCGCCCAGTTTCCCGGGTCGATAAACCCAACGGTTACCAGAAGACCCGGGCCTATATATTTTAAAATTTCAAGCGCGCCGAAGGCCGGTTTTATCTTTTCTTCCGAAAAGTTTTTTAAATATTTGAAGAATTCCAAGTGCACATCCCCGTATTTGAATTGAGATAAAAATCGACTTATTTTAATATATAAAAATAAATTATACAAGATAAAAATTAAAGCTGGTAAAAATCAAAGCATCAAAACGATACGCAATTAACATAAAAACATCAGTCGTTTAGCGTTGCCGAAATTAAAGACTCGTAAATTGTGAACAATCGAAACAAGTGTTTAAAATTTAATCACCAGATTGTTCCAAGTTTCGGTCTATTGGTTTCCAAAAATTCGACGAAATTATATAAGAAGTTCGAATTTAAGCGCTTTTTACAAATATGGCATGGTAGTTGCATTAAAAAGTGTGGATTCCAAAGAAGTTTAAAAAAGTATAAATGTATAAACGACAATTTCCTCAATAAATGGAAATGATCGAATCAAGACTCACAGAAATAGGAAGTGGTAAAAATGTTAATAAATATCAATCTTAATTTTTTAAAGGTTATCGTCTCAACAGTATTAGTTTTAAGTTTCGTTGCAGGTCCGGCTGCGTCCGCGTTCGCGGCTTCATCAAATCAAACTAATGCTGCTTCGGTTGTTTTCACATATAACGCAAGCGTTAAACAATACGAACACCATATTGAAGGAAAAGCGTTAGCAGGTTCAAAACTAAGAGTGGTTTATGACACCTGCCGTAAAAACATACTTTTCAAAAACAGCGACACAATATATATGAGGTATTCATATGATTTCTGGAAAAGTTGTCAGGATGTCAAACTCACGAAGAATTCAAAAGGCCAGTATGTTGGTCTTGTAACTCTTCCGCCTGATGTTACTACGATGCAATCCGCATTTTTTGCGGCTTACCCATACGATAATTACAGGTCGTGGGGCTTTATATGGGACTCGAATTATGGAAAGAATTTCTCGGTCAACATAATATCCAAAAAAGAGATCGAGCAGAAAGAAAAATTCGACATGCTCTGTCAGAACACCAAATAATAAAGGCAGTATAAAAAGTATATAGAGTATGAAAAAAAAGGTGCGGACGCAAGTTCGTGCCTTTTTATTTTGATGGTGGCGGTGTTGCCCGGCACGGGCGATAACCAGGCGGGTAAATAGCTTGCTTGAGCTTTTCTGCTAATCAGACAGCGTATAATAATATTTTCCGTTTTCTTTTAGAAATGATTTGAATTGGTATCCGCGGTTATTTAATGTTTCAAAAATCTGGAAAGGCGTTTCGGTAATAGAATAATTTTTTAACCGGTACTGTTCGAATATGATCGGTAATGAAAGAAATGGCAGTTCAATGAACTTATCTTTGTTTTTATTTTCCAATAATGATTTATTAACTGAAGGTTTGAGTCCGTTCCAGCGTAATATTGATAACTCCTTCAAATTCGGGACGGATTTTGAAAAATCTTTCTGCGTTTCTTTTTTCCAATTCATGATGCAATCCACTACCGGCCATAAAATATTATCCGGTGGAATTGAAGACGTATTATTCCATGTGTAAGAAGAGTTGAAATTACCCATGTATAACAATGTGTTGCTGGTAAATAATGGTGAAGTTGAAAACCTGAATTCGAAAATGCCTTTAAGAGATAACCAAATTTGAGCGTGTTTAATAAGTTCGGTCGCTATTTTTTTATTTCTGTGCTCTTTATGAACCTCAATTCCGGCTAATTCGGCGTATCCTGAATTATTCTTGGGGATAATGCCTATCCAGCCCAAAATTGTGTTTTCGTCATCAGATACGGCCGCTATTTTTTCCCCTTCATTTTTTTCGATGAACTGTAGATGTTCGACAGGGGGAAATGGCGCTCCCACCTCATCAAAAACATTATTAAATGAAGGGAATTTGTTCCATATATCTTTTTTATTATCAGCGATAAGCTTAATAAATTTCATATAAATTCCTTTAAAACGAGAAACGCAGATAATTTCTGAGGCCAAGAGTGATAAAATAGAACAATGCGTTGACGACTATTATCGAAGGCCCGGTCGGAAGGTCGAGAACTACCGACATGAAAATTCCGAGAACGGCTCCCAATATTCCGAATTTGATGGATAACATCGAGAACTTTTTAAAACTTGTAGTTATGTTTTTTGCGGCGTTTGAAGGAATTATCAGAAGCGCGGTTACAAGAATGGCGCCTACGATCTTGACGCTTACGGCTATTATCAGCGAAAGCACTATCATGAGCATAAAATCGTATTTAGGCGTGGATATTCCTTCAAGCACTGAAAAATCGCTCAGCAGGCACGTGAGGACATGAGTTTTTCCGAAAATCAGAAGATAGATGACGGTAGCTATAAAAAGCGCGACGCAAATGATTATATCAAGCTGACGAATCGCCATGATATCGCCGAAAAGATATCGTGAAAGGTCGGTATTGCCGCCTTTTAAAAAACTCAGCAGAATAATGCCGATGGCTATGGTCGCCGAATGAATTATTCCGATGACGCTGTCCTTTGAAGAAAAAGAGCTCTGCGAGACGAATGCGATCACTCCCGCCATAAAAACACTGAAAAATATCAGAAATATTGATGGATCGAAACTGAGCCATATGGAAATGGCGATGCCTGTTATCGAAGCATGTGAGATTGACTCACTGAAAAACGCCATTTTATTAAGTGTTACAAAAATTCCAAGCCAGGCGCAGATGGCGCCTATGAGCGTGCCGCAGATAAATGCCTTTATGACAAAAGGCATCGCGAGCATTTCAAGGATACTACTTATGGTGACAGCTCCCATGTTTATAAAAACCTCGTTTACTTTCAAATAGTTCGTTGATGAGTCCGCCCGATATGATCTCATGCGGGCATCCCATGCAGTGAAGCGTCTTGTTAAGACAGATCACGGTGTCCACATTTTTTAATACCGTATCGATATCGTGCGATATTATTATTACTGTTTTTCCGAGTCTTTCATTGATGTCTTTTAAAAGCGAATAGATCAGCGTTTCGCCTTCGATATCAATCGCGGAAGTAGGTTCATCCAGAAATATTATTTCATGGTTGTGAATAAGGTTGTACGCGATGAGCGCCCTCTGAATTTCGCCGCCGGAAAGGTTTCCCATCATGTTTTTCTTGAGATGAAAAAGATTTAGCATTTTGAGCATAGCGTCAAATTCTTCTTCTTTTTTTATTTTGCAGGTGAACCTGAAAAATTCGTCCAGAGTTATCGGAAGCGTCCTGTCCAGCGAAAAATTCTGTGGAACGTAGCCGAGAAGGTGATGGCTGCGGTTGACCGTTTCGGGGGTGAGCCCTTCATACAGTATCTCGCCTTCAGTTTGTTTTAAGAGGCCGAGCATTATCTTGATAAGCGTGCTTTTACCGGCGCCGTTCGGGCCTATCAATGCTACGAAGGAGCCGTAATTAATATTGAATGTTATGTTTTCCAGGATGCTGACCTTTCCGGATTTAAATGAGATATTTTTAACCTGGATAAGCCTTTGGGTTTCTGACATTTGGGTCCCTTTCGATTGTTGTGAACATTAAAGCATCTCAACAAAGTTATTTTAAAAATGTTTGCGACACCCTTGTAAGCGTGTGTTGAAATCGCTTTATAGTGAAGTTATTTTAATTTAAACGCAGCGGCTATTTTTTCGATATTTTCTTTCATTTTATCAGTGAAATAGCTTTTAATTTCCAAACTCTGATTGTATGATTCTATCGGGTCGAGTTCGACGACCTGGAGTTTTAATTCTTCGGTAATGGTTTTGGTTTCACGGTCCTGGTATGCCGGCTCGGAAACGATGAATCTGATGTTTTCTTTTTTTATCGAGTCGTAAGTTTCTTTTAGTTTCGAAGGCGCTGGAGCATTTCCTGTCATGTCGGCAATTGAAGATTGTATCAACCCGTAATCTTTAGCAAAATAAGAAAAAGGGCCATGGTAAGTAATGAACTTTCTGCCTTTGAATTCGGCCAGTTTTTCAGATGCCATTTTATCTATTTCTTCGAGTTTTTTAATATATTCTTGTGAATTTTTTAAATAAAACGATGAATTTTCTTTGTCTGAATCGATGAATGCATCGGTTATGTTTTTGACCTGTATTATTGCGTTTTTAACGGAAGCCCACGTGTGCGGATCGGATATTTCGCCGTGCGAGTGAGGTTCGTTTTCATGGTCATGGCCGCATGTTGCCGTTCCACATATGAGATTTATGGTTTTGGATGAATCTATCACTTTGGCGGCAGTGTTTCCGGAGCTTTCAATAAGCGATTTGACGAAATCATCGAGCCCGGCGCCGTTAACGATAATGATGTCGGCGCTTGCGACTTTTTTCATGTCAGACGGTTTCGGTTTGAAATCGTGAATTCCCATGCCAGGCTGGAGGAGCACGTCTATTTTTGCCTTATCGCCCGCGATATTGAGAGCGTGTATATAGAGCGGGAAAAATGTCGTCAACACTTTTTTTTCAGCGGCGAGCGACAGGGTCGAGCTGAATAAGACGCCAGCGGCCGATAAAAAAAGGATCGGCACGAGCGATAGCGCAATGGTGCGTATATATTTTTGGAAGGCTTTTAAAAACATCATTTTTATTTGGTTCCTTTTGTTTTGAGTTCTGGCCGTAACTTATAATTTGCACGGCGTTCAGGGTTTGTTATGGTTTCGACGTTTGGCGCGTGTCCGATTCGGAGCTATTTATTTCTGGCATTGCGTTCTTCATAGAAAAAATCGATTGGAATGACAAGTTCGAGGCCGTCGTTTGTCAAAAGCTTGCGCGCTTCCATTTCGGTCGGTTTGGGAAGCGTAATTTCATATCTTATCGCTTCTTTTTCTGGATTTTTCTTGCTTTTAAAATTTATTATCAGCAGGTTTTCGTTTTTAAAATTAAATTTATAGTCCGTGTCGCTTTCGGGATATGGAAGTTTCGCGATGACGGTGTAATTATCCTCGTCCTCGTAAATCTTGAAATATTTATTGGATATTTTTTCGAGAAAGAGCTTTTCCTTCAGGCGGTTTTCTTTTTCAGTTTCGACGCGGCTTTTCGTGCTCATCGAAAAATAAAGATCCTTCTTTTTTTCTTCCGTTTTAACTTCCGCTGTCTTCGCGCCGGATGCGTCATCAGTTTCGTCAGCCTTTACATCCGTGGTAATTTCATCGGCTTCTTTTTCATCGGCTGTTATATCTGCGTTCGCTTTGGTTGATGTTTTGACCGTTTTTTTCGTTCCAGCGGTTTCCTTTTTAGTTTTTTCAGCGGCGCCGGCCTGCGAAAAGACAAGCAATAGAGCAGCTAAAGTGATTAGAAATATTATTTTTTTCATTTGGAATCATCCTTTTTCTTTTTTATTAGTTAGGTTAGCATTTTATAATCAAATATATAATTTTGGAGGATAAAAGTCAAGAAATTATTTTGTCCGGATGTGCGGGAGCGCTATATTTCCGCTATCGAACCAATGGCTGATATGACGTATGAGATTATCTGGAATTGATAAAATCAATGAAATGCCCGGCTATATCCGCGGCCTCGGCGCCGCCCATTCCCCTTGCGCAGTAAGCGAAAAAACAATATTCCGGTTCTATGTAAGGCGTGTATCCTAAAAATACGGCGCTGGTCGTTACGACCCTTTTGTTATTGCCTATTTCAACCGTCAAAACCGGCGAGCCGGTTTTTCCGGCGCAATCGAATCCGGAAAGTTTTGCCGCGGCCGTGCCGGATTCAACGGTTTTTCTTAAATAACCGTTTATTTTCTGGCAGTTTTCATAACTAAATGGCCTGGCGCCATAAAAAGGTTCGTGCGTTGAAAAATTGACCGCGATGGCGCGCATTAATTTTAAAAGCTTTTCGGCGGTGGTGTAAACGAGAGCGTCGCCGATTACCGCCTGATAGTAAAGATAGTCCGGCGCGGCCAGGATGTTCGCGGCGTCCTTGTCGTTTATGATACCCAGATCTTTAAGGGTTCCCGCGAATTTTTTGCGGGCGACGGCGCGCATGGATTTTTGGAAGTAGAGATTGCATGAGCGTGAAACGGCCGTTTCCAGATCGACGTTTCCGTGCCCGCCTTTATAGGAGCAGGTGAACCTGATGCCGCCGATATCCGTCTTGTCGCCGCAAAATTCGAGCCTGGCGGGCGAAAATTCCGGCTCTTCAAGCAGAATTCCGGCGCTTATTATTTTTATCAGGGAACCCGGCGATATCGCTTTATCTTTATAAAATTTTTCGTCGCTGGCGAAGATCAATTTCGAGTCCCTGGCCGAACACACCGCGAAAAAGATATCGCGCCCTTGAAATTCGCCGGAGGCAAGCTTGTCGAACTCCTTTGAAATTTTATCAGCGAGTTCGATCTCTTCGCTGGACAGGTTTTTGGCACTGTATGGCTTTCGTGAAGTATTGCGTGAGCGGGCTTTTTCAAGCAAATTTCCGGCGCTTTTTTCGTTAGCCGCGAATGAGTCGGAAATGAAGAGGAGCGAAATAAAAAATATCGCGGCGGCGATAAAATAAATGGCGCGAAAAACAGCCGCGGCTAATATTTTTTGCATTTTATTGAAAGAGTTCTTCATAATTTTTACCTGAATAAAAGATTTATGGAATCGGCCGCTATGGATGAAACGCCGGAGAAGGTCCCGAAGACTATCTCGCTTCCGCATAACGTTATAGCCGTCACCATGTCGCCGGAAAATCCGTTGCGCTGGTTGAAATGTCTTGCGGTCCATCGTGGCGGGGAGCCGCCGGTTTTGATAACGGCCAGGCCGCCGTTGTAAGTTCCGACGAATATATGATCTTTTATGACGGTTATCGCGTTGGCGTTGACCATTTTCGAAGGAAGCAGGTTTTTCCCGGGGGCGTTTTCGAATTTTCCGCTTCTTTTATCGAACAGGCATATCCCCTTGTCGTATGTTCCGATGACGAGCTTGTCCAGAAAAGGCTTTATCGCGGTGACCCAGTTATCCGCGATATCCGAATTTATCATCAGATGAACTTTCAGCGAGCCGCCCGGATAGATCATTTCGCCGAACCCTCTGTAAGTTCCAAAGTAAAGCCGTCCGGCGGTTTCGTCGTAATATAGCGAGTAAACGTGTCTGTCTATGCGGTCGGGATCGAGCTTTATCGTTTCGACGCTCCGGTCCGCCTTCAATACGGCTATGCCGTCGGACGTTCCTATGAAAGCGCGGCCGTTCGACGGATAAACGGCGTTTATATGCGCGTTCGAAAGCGGCCCGGACGGCTGGGTCAGGGTCCGGGATAGCGGATCGTAGATATCGAGGCCGCCTGAAGTGCCGATCAAAAGCGAGCCGTTAAATTCGGCGAGCGAATTGATGTGGGCGGATGAAAGCTTCTGGGGTCCGGCGAGCTCAAGCTCCGATAACGCGCCGTCGCGTTCGGTAAAAACGCCGGAGGTGAAGGTCCCGAAAAAACGCGTCCGGCCGATGGCGGCGATGCATGAGATCTTGTCGGAAAATCCGGCGCCAGCGACCGGGATGTCGTCGGCAAGTTTATTATGATATTTGAATATTCCATTTTCATGCATGAAAAAAAGCGTTTCGCCTGAAGCTTTTACGCGGGAGATGCGCGCCTGTTTCATGTAGATGTTATTGAATACGGAGGATGGTATTAATTTTGAAGGTTCCGCCGCGGTTTCATCGAGCGAATAGACGCCTGAAGCCTTGGTGGCGATGACGAGCCGGGGCGCGACCGCCTCGATAGACGCGACGTATATATTTTTAATGACCGCTGAAACTTCGCATGTGCCCGGGTAATTAACGGCGGCGGAGTCGAGCCCGAAAACGCCCCCGAAATAAATTTTTTCGTGGAATATCGCCGACGTTTCTACGGCCGACGGCGTTCGGTATGAAAAGACATGTTCGAGATCGTTTTTGGCCGCGTCGTTTATTTTAAATATTGAAAGCCCGGCGTCCGTTCCGATGGCGGCGAACTCGAAGCGCGACGTTTTGAAAAATTCGACGCATCGGACATTATCCGAAATTGCCCCGTGCGAGGCTGCTGAAACGCAATATATTCTGTTTTTGTAATATATATATAGCCCGCCGCCTTCGGTCATTATGTAAAGCGCGCCTTCGTGTTTTTTAAGTTTGTTTATTGAAAAGCGTCCTTTGGAGCGAATTATCGAAATGAGCCGCGCTGAATTTTCATCGGCTTCGATGATATCGCCGCCCGAAGTTCCCAGATAAAGCGAATTTTCAGTAAGGCACGCTGAATTTATGGTGGCGCCGAAGAAATTTTTTGAGGAAAGCGCGCCTAGAATTTTTCTGAATTTTGAAAGTCCGGTTTCGGCCGGGCCTGAGTTTCCGGTCGTTGGGATCAGGCGGGCGCCGAAGTTTCCGCAGACCAATATAAAGTCGGGCGCGGCGATGAAATCACGTAAAAGCACCTGATTTCTGCGGATAGTAAACAAGGCCCCTTCGCCGCCTTCGGCCGGCGGGCTTGAAGCGTCGATGATCGCCGCTGCTTCGACGTCTCTTATGACGGAATAATTAAGCTTTACTTCGCACGTGCGGCTGTTTTCAGTTTTGGGCGAGGCGAGGCAGGCGCCTGAAAGGTATGCCGGAAAGAGCGCCGATAATATGAATGCGGTTAGAGCGGAAGTTATAACCGATTTCAAAAAGAGTGAAAAAACGCGCGGCTTAAAAAAAAATCGCGCGATAGCGCGATGTGATGCGTTGGAAACGTGTCTATTTGTTCTGGGTTTCATCGGGCCCCTCTTCGTCCGGAGTTTCTTCGGGTTCGTCAAAAAAGCCGTATTCGGAGAGTATATCGGCGGCGCGCTCGAACTGTTCGGTGAGAACGTATATTTTCGGGTGCATTGAAAAACCGAAGATACCGAGAGTGTCGTCAGCTTTTTTAACGTATTTAATATCGTTATCTTCTAACAGGCCGCACGCCATATCGCATACGACGCCGTTAGGCGCTTCGATGAGAAGAGTGTACTCCTCGTCGTTTTCGACGAACCGCTCCCGGTAACTTTCAAGTATTTCGTTTTCTACGTCATTTTCTATGTCGTTTATCGATCGAAGGCTCATTTTAGAACGGTACGTCGTCGTCATTTCCGATGCTCTGCATCGATTTGGATATGTTGTCGATGTCCTGTTCGGAAACTTCGGCCGCGTTGAAATTATTATTGTTTCCCGACTGATATGACGAATGTTCGCCGCCGCCGGAAGAAGCGTTTTCATCCTTGGAACCTAAAAATACCAGGTTCTGGGCGATTATTTCGGTTGTATAACGCTTGATGTTTTCCTTGTCCATATATTCGCGATAGGTGATCTTGCCTTCAATGAAGACCTGACGGCCTTTTTTCAGGTAGTTGCCGGCGATCTGGCCAAGTTTGTCCCATAAGATGACCTTGTGCCATTCGGTCTTTTCTTTTCTGTCGGCGTCGCGGCCGTATGTTTCAGAAGTAGCGACGGTTATGGTGGTGACCGTCTTTCCCGTTCCGGTCGATCTGACCTCCGGGTCGCGGCCGAGCCTGCCGATGAGCTGGACTTTATTTAAAGATGATGCCATTTGTTAGCCTCCGAAAAAGTATTGTGTTCTGGTGTGGCCATTATAACATAAAAAAAACGAAAAATAAATAGGCGGCGGCCGAAAGTTATCTTTGGTCATTGAGAGATGGCGAGGTTTGTCTATATACGGTACATAAAATTATTGACATTATATTATATATCTGATAAAATTTAAAACATTATATGCCGCTTTAAGAAATGCCGCACGTCCTCTCATAAAAAGCGCGTCCGGGTTGGAACGATGATTTTTTTCATTTTATCGGAACCTTGAAATTTAAAACAAAATTATAACGGTCAGCTTTGACGATGAAATTGAACGTATGCTTTATTCCGGATAATTTGGGGAGAAACCTTTTATTTTTCAAACGCGATCATTAAATCTATAATATTCAGGGTGGTATCAAATGCAGGAACTGTCGATAACTTCAGAACTAAATATTACCAGGCAATCCGAGTTTCATTACATGAAAGAGATCTATGAATACAACAAGGCCGATATCGAAAAGAACGTAAACGTATGGATGGAAAATTGTTCCTCTAACAAGCACCTTTTAAAAAAACATAAAAACGTCGACACCCTTCTCAGGGATACTCAAAAATATTCAAACACTGAATGCGTCGTCGTCGGCTCCGGGCCTTCTCTCGATCATGATATCGCCGACCTGAAAAAATACAGAAAAAATTATAAAATAATATGTATAGACTCGGCGCTGCATCCTTTAA
>CAZJFS010000032.1:0-36069 GCA_964545075.1 uncultured bacterium | reverse complement strand
TTGAACCACCGGCACACGGTTTAGGAAACCGCTGCTCTATCCAACTGAGCTATAGGGGCGTTTTTGTTGAAGCCATGATATAATTTTTCAGCGTTTTTGTCAAGCAAAAAAAGATGAAAAATTTGACGGATTTTTGACGTTTTTAAATTATGATACCGGGAGAGCATTTTAAAAATACAAGAATATTTTTAAGATGCTTGCCCGGTATGCAAAAACGTACACCTGTTACTGAGAGAGGCCTAATGGGTGATGTAATTTTTGTGTTCGTCTATGACCTCTCGCATCATTGAACTGAATTCATCCCTGGTGAGAGTGCCATCGGCATCGACTTTTTGTTGGACCTTTTGCATGAATTTCGCAATAAGCGAATTAGAAATGTAGTGCTGCGTCATATATATCACCTCTATGCCGGATTATCGGATTTTTTTAAAAATTATGAATACTCCTTGAAAAAATTATTTGTTATCCATAAAAATAAATTTTTCCGAGGTTTTGTTTCTGATTATATCTGAAATATTGAAACGCATCGGTTTATAGCCTTTATACCCGTCAAAGAGTTCTAACTGGTCTTTGGCGTGTTTCGACCGGTCTTTCTCGTTCGCGGCGTAAAATCCCGACTGGCCTGGAGGGTTTATGTTCATGGCTATGGTGGTTTCTGGTCCGAGTTCCACGAAATGATTTTCGGTGCCGCGGTTGACCATCTTCACGGCTACTTTGTTATCGGCCGATGTCTGCGGAACCTGCGTGAAATTGTTCGTGTCGAATACAAGCATGTCCGATTTTTTCAGCCATTTTGAAGCGTCGCCGGTCTTATATTCATCAGAAAGCTTCGCCGAGGCTTTGATTACGGCTTCGTGAAGAACTTGCGATATTTTTTGGCCTTTCGTGTAATCGAATTTCAGATTTTTTTCGCTCATGTCCGAAAGCAGATAATAGAGCGGTCCCGATTGGGTCCATGTGGGATCGGAGTCTATCATGCGTGAAAATTCGCCAAGCGCGTCAGCGAAAAAAGCGCTCATCATTTCGGGCCAGAGGGCATCAAAAAACGCTACCGCGGGCGAGTCATAAAAGCCGTCGCCGTCATCGTCGCGGCGTTCGAAATTCCATTTTGAAAGAAGCGCAATAGCCGTTTCCGAGGTTTTATCGCCGGCCGGAAGCGAAGAAAGCTGTTTTATTATAAGGGGCGCGTAGATCGCGGCGCGGACGTCAGCATAACCTATGGCCTTATTTATTTCGAGCATATCGTTGATGTCGAATTTATCCTTCGCCATGAGAGCGTTTCTTAAAAAATAGGTCCTTTGGTCGGGGCCCCAGCCGGTCGAAAGATCGCCGTTGGTGAATCCCGGGAACGGCCTTGCGTTCCAGTTCGCTATGAATCCCTCCTGGGCGTTTTTGCCCGACGGATTGTCGAGAGTGTTTAAAAATCCGGACCATTCAAAACTTCCATCGCCGTTAAGCGGGAGTCTTTCCTCGCTGCCCGGCTTTCTGACCGGGTAAAGCCCGCAGAGGTAATAAAAAAGCTCGCCCTGGCGGTTCGAGGCGAATATGTTGATGGAAGTGAAGTTATTCGAAATGGCTTTTTTTAGTTCGCTGAAATTCTTTTTCGTCATGGCTTCCATCCATGCGAACATGGAGTCAATTTCTTTATATTCCCATGCGCGTTTTTTCGAGTAGGCTACGCCGCTTTTTTTGTCGATCTCGAAAACGGGGCCGTGTATGCTTTTTAAAAACACAAGTTTTTCGGCTTTCCTGCGGCCTTTTATCTTTATTTTAAATTCGCGTTTTTCAAATTTTATATATTCGCCGTTGGACATATATTCGTCCGGGTTCTTCGGATTGAGCTTTTCGATATAAACGTCCGTGAGATTGGCGACTCCGGCGGTCGCGCCGAACGCGAGATATCCGTTCATGCCGAACATCATGTTCATGTAGCATGGCGTCGTGGTCCCTATGATGTCGAATTCGGGGCAGTGCAGGCCCGCCTCGTAAAGATATGCGGGGTTGAAGAACCCCATTTGCGGGCCGTTCGCAAGTATCGAAGTGTTGTTTTTAGATTTTTTCGAGGATATCGCGTAAAAATAAGACCCGTTTTTGGGAGCCAGGCCCATTTTTTTCAACAACGCTTTTACGCGGAGCTTTTCGTTGGAATAGTTTCCGGCGTCCGAATATAGCGGAAGGGAGTTATTTGTGTTCATAAGACCCATGCCGTTTTTGAGTGCCCCTTCTTCTTTAGCGGGCGCTTCGAAGTCGGGGGCAGCGATCGTGTTCGTTGAGAGCGGCTGGGTCAGGGGAACTATATCGTCGAATATCTTTTTCGCGTTTTCCGCGCCGTGCTTTTCAGTGAGAAACTTCAAAAGGTTCATGTTATCCATTTCAGCCGTGAAATCGGAGTATCTGACGGCCATCGTGCCGACGAAAATAGACGCTACGTCGGCGGCGCTCCATAACGACGGGTTAAAGCCCATTTCAGTGAATTCGGCGGGATAAGCGCGCCTGTCCTTTTCAACCTCGCCGATCCTTTTGTTTATGCCGCCTGCAAAAGCTTCAAGGATCGCTTTCCGCTCATCGGAAAGCTTAGCCATTCTCAAACCTATTTCGTCTAACGAATAACCGTCGCGGAGCGCGACCTTGTCGAGTTCGATGAATTTAGGCCCGAGCACTTCGGCGACGCGCCCCTGGACGGAGCGGCGGAGCATTTCGATCTGAAAAAGCCGATCTTCGGCCGTGACGTATCCGTAACCGAAATAAAGGTCGACGACGTTTTTAGCGTAAACGTGCGGGACGCCGAACTCGTCGCGAATTATACGTATAGGGTTATTCGAAGCGAAAGCGCTTTGAAGCGAGAATGCGAGGGCGATGATAATGACGGCGAGCGTTAATGTGATTCTTTTAAAAGTTGACTTCATTTTAAAAACCTCTTTTCTTATTATTTATATTTTAAATAAAAAACTGAAGCGGGTAAGTTAGCCGAACTCATAATATATGCATCGTTATGAACGCGGCTGAAATTCCAAGCGCCGCGCCGGCTATTATGTCCGAAAAATAATGGAGCCGGAGGCATATCCGGGCGGAAGTTATGATCGCGGCGACCACGGCAAGCGGGACCGACAATGTCGCGCCCAGCAGCGGCCAGGCCGTTACGGGAAAAATAAAATTTCTCATCGCGTGCCCTGACGGGAAGGAATATTTTTCGATCAGCGGGATTATTACGAACTCTTTAGGCATGTCGCCTATAGGCCTGGGCCTTTTGACGTTCATGCGGATGGCGTACAATATAATGACGCCGATAAGCGTCGCGACGACAGACTTTATAACGAATTCGCGGAGCGCCGCGCCGCCGCAGATATAAAAAACCGTGAAAAGCGGAATATGAAAAATCGCGTCGCCGAGATGAGTCGCCATCGCCAGTATCCGTTTAAGTTTTTCGTTCTGGCTTTTAGCGACCAGAACGTTAGTTATGTAGTTGTCTATTTGGGTTATAATATTCATTTTAAATTTTCGGGTCGCTGGTTTCTCGCCTTTTTAATGTTTTTTTGGTTTCAGAACGTTAAAACTGTCGTCTATATAACTGGTCCAGTCGAACTTTCCGTCTTTTTCCCTTACGAGCCCGTCGCGGTTTTCACGCTTAACGTCTTTGCCTTTTTTATTAACATCCTTTTCTTTGACCGTTTTTTCGGGTTCATTCTTCATGCGGTCGAAATCGGCCGTTTTGCTTTTTACGCGCCTGGCGCCATCGCCCATGGACGAAAGAAAAAGCTCTTCTTCGGCCCGGGGATCGTATTTTACGGGTTTTTCCTTGTTTTGTTTCCGCTCTTTTTCAAGCTTTTCCCTTTCCCGCTTTTCTAAAGCCGCCTCTTCGCGTTTTTTATCCTCCGCGAATTTGTTCAGTTTAGAAAGCGTTTCCGAACTTAAGGAATCCTTGAGAGTATTTCCGTCAAGTATAACGTTTCCGCCTTTTTCCCTTATGAAATCGGAATTGAGCCTTTCGTTTAAAAGTTCGAGCGTTTTTTCGAACTTGTCTATTTTGTAAACCTGAGCGCCTCGGTTTCGGCAGATGGAAATGATCTCGTTGTCGGAACTTATAATTTCCATTGTCATCGCGCGGTCGGAAAACGTCATTTTCTGTATGACCACGTCGGCTATCTTTCCTCCCGAAAATATCACGGACAGATTATCGCCGTATTTCGCCGTCCTTCCGGCTGAAGTGTAACCGTCGAATACTATGAGATATTTTTTGTCCGTCTGATACGACAGGTTTAAAATTATGTTGATAAATTTGTCGCGCTTTTCCTCGAGCGCCATGTTCTGTTTGTCTTTGAAAAAACGCATGAGGTTTATCGCGTTATATCCGTCTATGATTACCGTTATAGCTTTTGCAGCCAACTTTATTGCCCCTTTTTATCGCGCGCCGGCTTCGATTTTTTTCCGTCCGCGGCGTTCCCGCTTTTAAAATAATCGCAGTGAGCGGTTAGTCTGCATGAGGCGCAATCGGGTTTTTTCGCGTCGCAGACCGCCCTGCCGTGCATGATGAGGTAGAAAGAAAAATTTTTCCACTCGCTTTCGGCGATCGTCGCCATCAGATCTGTTTCTATTTTTTCCGGGTCTTCGTTAGACGAAAACCCTATGCGGTTCGATAGCCTTTTAACGTGGGTGTCGATGACGATGCCGATGTTCTTGTCGAAGGCGATCTGAAGAACTACGTTGGCGGTTTTTCTGCCTACGCCGGAAAGCGCCGTCAGCTCTTCCATTGTGTCTGGAACGCAGCCTTGGTGCCGGTCCGTAAGTTCACGGGCGCATTTTTGGATGTTAGCTGCCTTGTTTTTATAAAATCCGGTCGGTTTTATGATTTCCATTATTTCTTCAATATCGCCGCATCCTAACGATTTGGCGTCGGGAAATTTCGCGAAGAGTTTTGGCGTAACGATATTAACCATTTTATCGGTACACTGAGCCGAGAGTATGACGGATATAAGAAGTTGAAAAGGATCTGCGAACTCAAGAAAGCTTTTTGGGATTTTCGGATATTCTTTTTTCAGTATAGATATTATTTCACGGGCTTTTTTTTTATCCATTACATTTTTTCCTTTCAAATTTCATCCGTTCGAGAAATGCTTCGATTTCGTTTAACTTCATCGTATTTATGATGTCTTCTTTTGAAAGACCGCCAAGATTGGCGCCGTTAACGCCGTATATTAGATGAGCGCAAATGTCGGCGGCGCAGTGCGCGTCGGGATTGATCGATATCCTGATGCCGAGATTTTTCAATGCGGGCATGCGTCCTGGATCGACGTCCATTCTGTGCGGATTACAGTTGAGCTCTATTATGGCGCCGCAGGCCGCCGCGGTTTCAAAAACCTTTTCGTAATCAAGTTCATAGCCGGCGCGGCTATTCAGAAGCCTTCCGGACATGTGGCCGAGCATTAAGGGATACGGCGCCGATATGGCTTTTTGCATGCGTTCCGTCATGAGCCGCTTTTCCATTTTAAAATTGGAATGGACGGATACGACTATAAAATCGAGAAGGCTTAAAATGTCGTCAGAATAATCAAGCGACCCGTCCTTTAATATGTCGCATTCGACGCCCTTGAATATTTTAAAGGGCCGGTATTTTTTATTGAGCGCATCGATCTCCTCGATCTGTCTTATAAGCCGTTCTTCGGAAAGGCCGTTGGCGTAAAATGAATTTTTGGAGTGATCCGATATTCCGATATATTCAAGTCCGCATTCGATCGCTTTCCTTACGTTGGTTTCAAGTCCGTCGATCCCGTCGGAATAAGTCGTGTGTATATGAAAGGTGCCTCGGATGTCGGCGCGGTCAACGGGGGTCATATTCAAAAGCTTTTTTACGCCGTAGGCTTTCCAGGCGAATTGAGAATAAATGAAAGGTATAGCGGCTATCTTTGCGTTATATGCCTCGCCCGAATTGAATATCGCTTCGAGATCTTCTGCGGCGGGAGGCGGAATTATAATCTTACGCGCGCCGTTCGCATCCGATATTATTTCGTTCGTGAAATCTTCATTATAAGATAAAAAGGCGGTAATAGCTTCGAAACTTTTTTCGGAAACAGAGCTTATATAAAATTGTAGAGGAATGTCCGTAAGCTCGCTCGTGGCGCTTATGTATATCGCTCCGGCGGAACTTATTTTTTTCGCCGCGACCGAGCGCGTCAAATTCATTACATCTTTCGCGGCGCTTTCGATATGGGAGCCGTCCGAAATGTTTATAAGCATCGAGATGGAGGTTATTACGGGAAGGCATCTGGCTAATTCGCCGCAGCGCCCGATATTTTTTATGACAGCTATATTCCTGACGAGTATTTCAAGTTCCGAGTATGTTTCGGCGGCGATATAATAAAGTTTAGAGCGCCCTACCGCTTTGATGCGTTCTATTTCAGCAATTATGAGCTGTTCGGATTTTTTTGAAAATCCTTTTACTGATTCAACGCGGCCGTTTTTAGCCATGTCAAAAAGTTCGTCCAATAAATTTATATTAAGACTTTCGCATAAGGTTTTAAGTTTTTTAACGCCTATGCCGGATATTTTAAGCATTTCAAAAAAGTCTCGCGGGACCTTTGATGCAAGTTCCTGATAGGTTTTCGATCCGCCTGTTGAAACAAGTTCGCGGATGAGTCCGCCTATCTTGTCGCCTATTCCGGGAATGTCTTCAGGAGATCCGCCGTTTTTGACGAATTCGCTAAGTTCTTTGTCCAGATGATGGATGAGCTCGGCGGCTTTAATATACGCCCGGGTTTTGAAGACATTTTCTCCCGCGTAATCGCTCATCGCGCCCATTCTCTCGAGATATTCGCAAATATGGCTGTTGTGCATCGATATCAACTCATAATCGGCGACGGCGGCGTGTAAACCGCTTCGCAATTTTCCGTTTCAAATACTGAAACGCGGGAGATCGCGGCATGCCCGTTCCCGCTTTCGACGAGAAGGCGGCTCATGCGTAAATATATGTATTCCGCTATATTTTCGGCGGTGGGATTTTTACTCTTGAAAATATCGATATCGTTGAGGCATTTATGGTCGAGTTCCTCTTCAACGCTTTTCATAAGAGTTTTAAGCTCGCCAAAATCGACGAGCATTCCGTTGTTTTTGAGCATTTCACCGCTCACGTGGACGGTTATTTTCCAGTTGTGACCATGTAAATTCGCGCATTTACCTTCATATTCGCGCAGGAAATGAGCTGACGATATCGAAAATTTCGCTGATATTTCATACATATTGATCACCGTTTCTATAGCGTTTATTTTTAGTCTATTTTTATCAATTCGAGGAGATCGAGGGAGATCGAAGGCGCTTCTTTTTCGCCGGATGCTTCGCCCGATTTTTTTTCAGAGTTTCCGGCCGTGTTGGCGACGGTTATCGCGATATCCGAAAAATCCTCATCGAGCTTTTCATTTTTCCAGTTGCGAGATTCCATGAAAAAACTTCCGAGATCTATCACGTCGCGTCCCGACCTGGAAATTGCGGTTAGATCGACTGTTTTGCTTAAAAAGTGCTCGTCTTCAGTCTCGCCGAATTGTTTTACCGTTATTTTTACGGGAGCGCTCTTTTTTTCACGTTTTATGTAGAGCAGCATTCTATAAAAGCCTGATTTTATCTTTACGGGAGTGAGAAATGAAACGGATCTGGTTTTTTCAGGGTTGAAAGCGATATACGCGCCTCCGCCGTATTTTTTGTTTTTGATAATCTCCGGTATCATTCCGGAAAATTTCATTCCGGCGCGCAGAACGTTTTCAAATTCAATGGATACTGAAAACGACGATGGAATGCCTATTATTGGGCCTATCACGGATTTCGCCGGATAGCCGGAACGCGATATGGCTTCGACTTTATAAATGTGAGTTTTGCCGTTTTGAAGATTTTCGTCGGTAAAATTAGTTTTTCCTGAGATTTCGCCGGCCGGTTTGAACTTGTTTTCCGAGGGGAATTTTTTAAATATCCTGTAGTTATAGGCGCCCGTCGTTCCCTGTATGTCGTCCGGCATGTCCCAGGTCAATTTTACGGCGCGATTTTGCGATTGAGCATATAAAGCCGGAGCGTTATCTGAGTCTTCAAGCGCCGCTTCGCCGGTGGTCGATTGCGCCGGAGTTAAAAGTCCTTCCCCTCCGTATGTTATGTCTCTCTTAAGCACGATCTTCTCTATGGTTGAAAAATTGTTTTTTTCGCCTAATTCGATGGTTTTAACGGTTTTTATGAATCCCGGCTTTTCTATGGAGAGCGAGATCGTTTTTATGGGTATGAATTCAAAATGAAAAGCGCCGTTTTCATCCGTTGTAGCGATGTATTCCGGTTCTTCGGCCACGCCTGTTTTGAAAGACAGCGCGGCATATTCCAGCGGTTTTCCGTCTTCGGTGAATACGAAGCCCCTGGCGTGATAATATTCTTTGAAGGAGTCTTCATATACCGATGTGACGGGCGATTCGGCGCCGAAGACAGTTTTAAGCTTCAGTTTAAAAAGGCCCTGGATAACGAATTCATTGTAATCTAGCCCGCAAAAGCCGTAAATTCTATATCTTATGGATGCCGTGTTATATGCGACCCTGCCGTCCGATGCCAAAGAAACTGTATTTTCAGGCGCTATTTCAACCTTTTGTATTTCGAATTTGAAATCGTTAACGCCGTTGACGGATCTCAGGAGGTCTTCAACATAAAAATTACGCCTCTGAAACGCGGATTCAAAAAAGCATGAGAGCTGTTCGGCGTCACGGGATTCCAGGGCCGGGAGAAGCTTGCCTTCGACGAACGATGTTTTGATGAGGTCCGGCGTCGGAGCGTATGAAACTTCCGATAAAAGGTTTTTCCCGGGGATGTCCGAAGCGGAGCAGCCTATCGAGAGCGAAATCGCAATTAAAAGGATTAAAACCACGAATATTGAGTTGGGTGATGTGCTGGAATATTTTTTCATAACTTGAAGATTACATAAAAACAAGCAGACAGTTCAACCGGTTCCGGCTGGCCGCAAATCCGCTTTAAATTTGTAATAATATTATCATTTATGCGTGTTTATGTCAACAATAATTTTGCGCTCGGATAAATTCCGCGGCTTTTTATAGCGGTTTTTCGTGCGTTGACAAAGTATTATTTTTTGTATATAATCAAATTCATAATGAGAAAATTTTTAAAAGCGTTCGCGTGCTTTGTGCTCGTCATGTCGATAATAATATCATATTCGCTCGTGGATATGGCAAGGACCGTTCGCGTAACTCTGGTCATAACCGGAATACTTCAGGGAAACGTCATTTCCTTTAAAGCGACCGGCGATCCCTATAAGGGGACTATGGTCGGAGGAATGCCGTTTCTCGTTTCCAGGATAAAAGAATTACGCAAAAAAGCCCTGAAAACAAGGTCCGATTTTTACGTTCTGGATGTCGGGGATAATTTTCCCGGCACTTCGCAAAGTTATTATTCGCAATGCAAATCCGTCATTGATACGATGAACCTTATGGGAATAACGGCGATGTCTCTCGGCAACCGCGAATTTGATTATGGATTCGAGGTGCTCAAAGCCAGGTGCGCGGATGCCGCCTTTCCTATTCTTGCGGCTAACGTTAAAAGCCGCGCTACCGGAAAGCCGTTCGACGCTTGTTTCAAGGACAGCCTGATTCTCGAGCCGGCCGGCGGTCGCTTGAAAATAGGCGTGCTTGGGATGGCGCCGCCTGAAACCGTTACCGATTCGTCATCGAAGAATATCGCGGAAATAGCTTTTGGGTCCGAAACCGAGACCGTCGCCTTGTTTAAAAAAAAGATGGATGAAATGAAGGTCAATTTTACGGTAGCTTTGACGCAGGTCGACATAAAAAAGGACGCCAGGCTTTTCTCTCCGTACACGACGGGCGGCGTCAGCATGGTTATAGGTCTCGATTTTTATAATGAATGCAATCGCATCTCAAAAATTGACGGAACGCTTGTCCTTCCGCTTCACGGACTGTCAAAAGGCACGGAAATAACCAAAGCCGAGCTGATATTCGATTCCGAAAGCGGATCGCTGACGGAATATTCGATGGAAAAAATACCAATATTCGCCAACAGAATCGATCCTGATCCCGATTGCGCCAGGATAATTTCCGATTATCTCCGGAAGCTCGACGTGATAATGAATGAAGTTATCGGATGCGCCGACGTCGACCTTAAAAGGCCATTCAACGAAGAAACTAACTTCGGAAATCTTATATGCGATTATATGCTTAAATACTCCTCATGCGAGGTAGCTCTCCAAAATTCCGGTTCACTTCGCTCCGAGGTCAATCGTGGCGATATAACCGTCGGAAATATCTATGACGTTCTGCCCTTCGATAACGATATCGTGGTGATGGAGATCGACGGCGCCACGCTTTTCGATGTAATAAACACCAGCTGTCTCAAAGAAAGAGGGCTCCTGCAAATCGCGGGCGGAAGTTACGAATACGATCCAAACCTCTCAACGAATAACGGCGGAGCTTCGTCTTCCGCGAGTTCGGAAGTAAAGGTCGTCACTAAATTTCTCGTAGGCGGTTCGCCGATAAATCCCGTTAGAAAATACAGGGTGGCCGTCAACAGCTTTCTCGCGTCGGGCCAGGGCGGATATCCGCAGTTTAAAAAATGCCGCACGCTGGCCATTATGGAAAATCTGCGCGAGGTGGTCGAAAAGAACATAAGAACGGACCGCCGCGTGAATCCGGTCGTCGAGGGCCGCATAGTCCGTATTGCTGGCGGAAAAGACAAGAAATAAAGGGATCCATATGAAACTGAAGCTTGCGCATAAGATAATAATCAATTTCACGATAATACTCATAATACCGATGCTGCTGTCGCTCGTTCTCGTTACGGGCGATCTTTCGGAGCGTTCGCAAAACGAAATAAATAACCATCTGGATTTCACTTCACGCATAGTCAACAAATTCTTTTTCAGGACGATAAATTCGCTTCAGATTAAACTTAACGTACTGGCGTTGTCAAAAAATTTCAGAAGCGCCATGGAAAAGGGCGACATTAAAACCGCGGAGTCCGTCATGGAATCGTGGCGGGAGACGATCAATTTCTCGTTTGCGGATGTTTATTCGCTTTATAATTTTTCAGGCCGGGAATCCTTCGAGGTCGTTTTATCCGTTCATAACGGAAATTTTCCCGATGCGCTCAAGACGCCTTATGACGCGCTTAGAAGCGCATCTCGCGGCAAGGTCACATCCACGATGATATTTCCGGATGAAAAAAGGTCGTATTTCCGCCATGTCATGCAGCTTCCAACTTCCGGCGGCATGACGGCTAATTATGTGCTGGCCGTTCTCGTGCCGCTTCCGAATGAATCGATAGACTCGATAAAGGAAATCACCGATATCGACATAGTAATATATAATCGCGAAAAAGCCGTGCTTTCAACGCTGTTTGACGCCACAGGAAGGCGCGCCGCGTCGATGCCGCTGGCGGATAATGCCAGAGCGGCGCTTGAAAAGCGTGAAACATTTCGCGTCGAGGAAAAATTCTTAAACACCGACGTGTTCGCGGTATATTCGAAAATAATCGACGGCGACAAGGCGCTCGCCGGATATATATGCGCCATCATTCCGCGCGAACTGGCCGCTAAGTCGAATATGTTCGTCGTGAATTATCTCTATATGATAATGATTATATCGCTTATTCTGGCATTGGCCTCCGGATATCTTCTTTCCCGCGATATCGTCAGGCCGCTTAAAATTTTCACGAAACTCGCCGGCATAATTTCAGACGGAAATTTCGGCCAGCGGATCGATATCTCACGCGGCGACGAGATCGGCGATCTCGCTTCTGAATTCAACAAGATGAGAGGAAAACTCGAAGATTACGACAAAAGCCTCAAGCGCCGGATGTTTGAAGTTTCGACGCTATATGAAGTTTCGAGATCGATGAACTTTTTAAACAACAAGGAGCAGCTGCTCACGATAATTCTTACCAAGACCATCGATGCGTTGAATTCCGAGAAAGGTTCGATAATGCTTTACAACGCTGAAGAGTGCATGTTGGCGTGTGAAATGGCGGTCGGCTATCCGGGAATGTTTCAGAAAAGAGTTAAATTCGCTCCCGGCCAGGGTAAGGCCGGCGAGGCTTTCAGCAAAGGCGAAGCGATAATCTCAAACGATATTCAGCGCGATTCGTCATTTGTCAGGACCGAGGAAACTAAAAACAGCGACAGCGTTACGCGCAATCTTATGTGTATCCCGATGAAATCAAAGGACGAGGTCATCGGCGTTATAAATGTCGTTAACAAAAAGGGCGGCGAAGACTTCAACGAATACGACCGGGCGCTCGCCATGTCGCTCGCTACGCAGGCCGCCATGACGATAGATAACGCAAGACTTTATGAACTTTCGATAACTGACGGGATGACGAAACTTTTTATTCACAGATATTTCCAGATAAGGCTCGAAGAGGAGATGAAGCGCTCGGTGCGCTACGGCAAACCGGTTTCTCTCGTAATGACCGATATAGATCACTTTAAAAAATTTAACGATACATACGGCCATCAGATCGGCGACATGGTCCTGATAAAAGTGGCGGATATCATGCGCGAAACCATAAGAAACGAGATCGATATAGCATGCCGATACGGCGGCGAGGAATTCGCGGTTATCGCCCCGCAGACCGGGCCGGACGACGCCAGGCGCATGGCCGAAAGGCTGCGCGACGCTATAGAAAGGGCCGCTCTGGCCGGCCCGAACGGCAAGACGCTTAAAATAACTATAAGCCTTGGGGTTTCGACGTATCCGAACGATACGCAGGAGAAAAAAGACCTTATAATGAAGGCTGACGCCGCTCTTTACTATTCGAAGGAGCACGGGCGCAACCGGCTGACCCACTTCGCGGATATACCGCCGGAAGAGCAGGGCGATATAGGACATAAGCAGCAATAAATTCCGCCGGCATTTTGTTAATGCGGTTAATGCAATAAAGAGCGTAAAAAATAATAAAGGTAAAAGGGACGGGGTATGGATCTTAGCAGAATAGCGAAATTAAACGACGAAAAACTAACGTTGAAACAGCTTGTAACCGACATGTCGCTTTCGGTGCTTACCGAAGGCAAGCTTCTTCAAAACGCGGTGCTTTCACCCGAGGTAATAAAACCGGGGCTGGAACTCGCCGGGTACTATAAAAATCTTACATTCGATAAGATAATGGTTTTCGGAAAGCACGAGATAAGTTACCTGGAAAACATTTCCTATGATCTCAGGCTTATGAGGCTCCACGAATTGTTCCTCTACCATATTCCATGCATTATACTCGCGGATTACAGAAAGCCTTACGACGACCTTCTTAACGTCGCGAACCAGTTCAGCATTCCGGTTTTATACACCGTGGAAAGCTGCAATAAATTCATGTTCTCGCTCACAAATTACCTGGAAGCGAAATTTTCGCCCAAAAAAATACTTCATGGAACGTTAGTCGAAATATATAATATGGGCGTTCTTATTCTCGGCGATTCCGGGACGGGAAAGAGTGAAACGGCGCTTGAATTGATAAGGCGCGGGCACTGTCTCGTATGCGACGACGTCGTTACGCTCAGGAAAATTTCCCATAACGAGATATTCGGCTATACGGACCCGCTCCTGAAATATCACGTGGAGGTCAGGGGACTTGGAATACTCGATATACAGGCTCTTTTTGGCGCCGCCCTCACCATCCCCAGCAAGGAGGTCGATCTCGTGATAGAGCTCGTGCCTTCGTCGAACATGCAGAACCGCGAATTCGACAGGCTGGGCATGAGCAACGAATATCACGAAGTAATGGGCGTTAAGATCCATAAGATCGCCATACCCGTCCAGGAAGGCCGCAATATCGCGATTATAATCGAGGTCGCGGTCATGAACGAGCGCCTCAAAAAACAGGGACATAATAGTTCTCAGATCTTTATCGAAAATCTGTTCAAAAAGATAAACCCGACCCTCGTTTCAGATCTGGCGCAGCACTTGCCGGAGCCCAAATGAGCTTTTCTGAAGAAATAAAGGAAGAACTGCTCGAGCAGAAAATAAATAACCGTTGCTGCCAGGAAGTTTTTCTATATTGCGTTTTAAAGAATAACGGCACTATAGAGAGGGACGGGTCCGGCAACCTGAAGATAAATATCCGCGCTTTTTCGATGTCATACGTTAGAAAGATCGGGTCGGTGCTGAAAGAAAGGTTCGGCATAACCGTCGCGTCGATTTATAAGAACATAGATAACCTTTCGAAAAAGCATTTTTATTGTTGTACCGTAGACGATCCGACCGCCTGCGCCACGATACTGCGCGATATATTTTTAAAGACATCGCTTTTCGCCGAAGATCCGCCTCCCGACAATCTCATTGAACTCTTGAACAACGCATGTTGTTCCGGAATATTCTTAAGGAGCATGGTTATAACTTCGGGTTATTTTCAGGATGTCAATAAGTCCTATCACTTTGAGATTCGACTTTCCGAGCCGTTTTTAGCGAATATAGTCAAAAAGACGTTTAAGCTTCGCGCCGGTCTCGCCCTGAAGACGCATATATTAAAAGCCGAGAACACCATCCTGCTTTACTCGAAGTCTTTCGATAATCTCGAAAAGGTCCTGGGTTTTTTAAAAGCCACCGGCAGCCATCTGAAGCTGGAGGACGTGAAAATACTGAAGGAGATAAAAAACAACACCAACAGAAGCGTGAATTTTGAAACCGCTAACCTTCAGCGGACCGCGAATATAGCTTCCGCGCAGATCGCGAAGATCAAATACCTGCTTAAATCCTCATACGCCGAGAAGCTTACGCGGCCTCTTCTTGAGATATCGAAACTGCGGATAAGCTATCCGTATCTCTCGCTTGACGCTCTGGCGAAACTTACCAGGCCGAAAGTATCGAAATCAGCCGTCAATAACAGACTGAATAAGCTCATGCAGCTCTACGAGGCATTTCGCGAGCAAAATGCTAATGCCGAAAGGTTTTCGGAATAAACCAAATAAATTTTTTCATAAGCATTTGACATCATTTGAAAAATAATATATAATCGATTTCGTATTTTTAATTTGAAAAGTTGAAAGGATGGATTGATAATGGCTCAAGTTGTTCTTAAACAGGTTACCAAAAAATATGATGGAAACGCCGAATACACTATATTCCCAACGGATCTGGATATTCGCGACAAGGAATTTATGGTAATGGTAGGTCCTTCGGGATGCGGTAAAACGACCACGCTTCGTATGATCGCCGGACTCGAGGACATAACCGAGGGAGATATCTTCATAGGCGAAACGCTCGTGAACGATCTTCAGCCGAAAGATCGCGATATCGCGATGGTCTTCCAGAACTACGCCCTCTACCCGCACATGAACGTATTTGACAATATGGCTTTCGGACTCACGCTCCGTAATTTCGAACGTCAGGAAATAGTGAAGCGCGTTGAAAATGCCGCTAAAATACTCGATCTTACGACATATCTCGATAAAAAACCGAAACAGCTCTCAGGCGGCCAGAGACAGCGCGTCGCCCTTGGCCGCGCGATTGTTCGCGATCCCAAGGTTTTCCTGATGGACGAGCCGCTTTCCAACCTCGACGCCAAACTGCGCGTCGCGATGCGCTCCGAGATCAGAAAATTGCATAAACGTCTCGATTCGACGACCATATACGTTACCCATGACCAGACCGAGGCCATGACGATGGGTGATCGCATAGCCATATTCCATAAAGGACGCATACAGCAGGTCAACGAGCCTCAGTTTGTTTATGACAATCCAGTGAATAAGTTCGTCGCCGGCTTCATCGGCTCTCCGGCCATGAATTTCATCAAATGCAAGATCAATAATGCCGGCGGCTCCAACTTCGAAATAGCCGGCTTGAAGGGCGAATTCAAGATAAAATACGCCGACGCCAAAAACAAGCTCGCGCCTTACAACGGAAAACAGATGATATTTGGAGTGCGTCCCGAATGCTTCGAGCTGGCTAAGGAGCCGGGCGAAAACATCATGGATATATCAGTAGACATCGTCGAACTTCTTGGCAGCGAGCGCTACGTTCATTTCAATATCGGCGACGACAGCGTAGTTTCAAGATTCGAATCCGATTGCGGCGTCCGCGAGAACGATAAGATCCGGGTGCGCATAAACCTGGAAAAGGTGCATCTCTTTGACAACGATACCGAGATGACCGTAGTATAGGCGCCGCCGGCAAAGTATTTTCCTTACAATTAAAACGATATTAGGAGAGAAAACGATTATGAACGCAAAAAATAAAAATTTAAGGTTATTGTCGTTGGTTGCCGTATTGTTCGCGGTTCTTATACTCGCGGGTTCGGCGTATGCGAAGGATATAACCGAAATGATACCTAAAAACGCGTCCGGCGTACTCATAATAGACTACGCTAAAAACGGTTTTGGCGACAAAGTTTTGAAGTTTTTTGATAAAGTGGCTACCGCCGATGACAAAAAAGCTACCGAGGCTTTAAAGAACCGCATGGGTTTTTCATTTAACGATCCCGTTTTTCTTTCCACGATATCGAAGGTAGCGGTTGTTTATCTCGATGAAGTGTCGAAAGGCCCGATCACCTCGACCAACGTTCCGGTCGCTTTCATCATCCAGCTGGCTAAAAAAGAAGCGTTCATGACGCATTTAAGCAACATGAAAGCTTCGGTTTCAAAATCCGGCGCGTATAACCTTTACGCCAAAAAAGACCAGCCCCAGATCGAAGTGCTCGAGGACCCCAAAAACAAGGCCGAATATTTCGCTTTTACGACCTCGGAAGATTTTTTCGTGGCCGGTACCGGTTATGATACCGCGTTTGACGCGCTCAACAAAGTGCTTGAAACGGCTAAAGATGCTAAGTTATCCATTAAGGAGTCCGGAAATTTTAACGGCGCCCTTAAGGTATTTCCGATGGACCAGCCCGTTTATTTCTATCTTGACGGCTCGTACATCGCCAAATTTTCGGCCGAAGAAAAGATAATGTCCGATCTCAACTTTATAAAAAGTTTTTGCTACTCGGTCGGCGTCGAAGGCACGAAGATAATTAAAAACGGCGTTTTGATAACCGATAAAACAGCCGCTGGAAACGCTTTCGCGAAATATTTTACGAAGGAAGGCAGCGCTCTTACGGCTCCCGCCATGCTCGACAACGAAACGGTCCTTTATCTCGGCGGAAAATTTAATTTTGACGCCAAAACGGTTGCCGAGGACAAAAAACTTGCCGAATCGAAGGCCCAGATAGCCGCCAAACTCGGCGTGGATTTCGACAAAGAGATCGTTCCCTGGATAGGCGACGAATTCTTCATTTCAGTTTCCAACTATAAAATAATACCGCTTCCGGTTCTTCCGGCTCCAGGCATCTATTTCGGGCTTAAGGCAAAAGACAAGGACGCCTGCATGAAATGCATGAGCAAGATAATGGCCGCTCTGAAGCAGCCTTTCAAGGAAACCAAAACAGGCGACGTGACGATATTTCACAGCCCCGTTCCGACGCCCGGAAATATAATCCCCGACTTCGGCATTACCTTCGCTTTCGTGAACGATTTCATCATAATGACGACCTCGAAGGATGCCGCGGCTTCGTTGACAGTCGTTCTTCAGAAAAAAGAGTCGAGCCTCGCGCTTTCGAAGCCATTCGTCGAATCAATAGGAACGCTTGCCAAAACGAGCCTTTTCACTTTCTTTTATAACGGAGTTTCAGGCGGCGAACTTCTTTCTGGTCTCGCGAAACTTTCCGGGGAAGCTAACAAACTCAGCGAAAAAGAGCTCGATATTTTAAAAATAGCCAATTCTTTCGGCGGCGGTTTCACATATAACGACGCATGTCTTTTCTGCAGGGCCGTCGTTGATATAAACAAGGACGTCCTTTTAAAATCCGTAATCGGCATGGTAAAAGACGCATCCGCGACGGGAAAGCCCGCCGAAGAAAAAGCTAAAAGCGAAGAAAAAAAATAATTCAAAAATAAACGTCGGCCGTCCGGCCGGAAAGGATAATTAAATTGAAATTTAAAAATCATCTTATCGCAATGGTTGTTTTATCCGTGTTTGTTTTGTTTTCATCCGCGAGCGCGCAGTCGCCGCTGGATGGCGTCCTTAGTTTCGTCAACGAATCCCCGGTTTTTATAATCGTTTCACAGAAAACTGCGGAAGGTTTTCAAAATTATCAGAATTACGGTATCGAAGCCGCTTTTCCGAAGGTAGCCGCTTTCGCCTCGAACTATGAAAAAACCACTGGAATAAAGATAGCGGAAGAAGCGTCGCTTACCGATTCTTACGTTATGGCTTTAACCGATATAAATCCGCTCCTTTTCACTTTTGAGTTCGTGTCGGCGATAAAGGTCACCGATGCCGACAAATACAACCGGTTTCTTGAAAAATGGCTTTCGGCCTGGAAAATTTCCAGAAGCGAGGTCACGAATATAAACGGCCTTAAGGTATATTCGCTTTCGGCGTCCGAGATAAAAACGCCTCTTTTCTATGTTCAAAAAGATAATTACTTTCTTTCCTCTAATAAGCTGGAAGGGATTTCACGCGCTCTCGAGACCGCTTCGAATCCGTCGAGAAGTTTCGTCAATACGGTTTCTTACGAACAGATAAAACGCAAATTCTCCATCGATTCCAATTTTTATTTATGGATATCCGGCAAGGTTCTTTCGAATTATCTCAACCTTTTAATGAACATGCCCGCGTTTACGAAAAGCGCCGAAAACATTAAATTCGAGATATATTCGAACCTTATGAAGGAATTCGTGCATGGCCTTGAATTCGTAGGAATGAAACTTTCCTTCAACCAGAACAACATCGGGTTCGAGTTTTTCGTTTCAGTGAACGAACTGCTCTCAAAAACTATGAAAGCAAGGCTTTCTCTCGTTAAAGAAGGCGCTGACAGGAAAATCTATTATGACGGGACTGAGCAGGGCTCGTTAAAGCTTATACCCGAACAGGCTTCATCGATGGTTTCACTGCATGTGGCCATTCCTCCGTTTTTTGACGAAATGATCGCGCAGCACTCGGGTCCCGATAAATTCTTCGATCTGAAAAAAGCCAACGAAAAAGCCATCGACAAGTTCGGCATAGGCCTTGAAAAACTAGTGGCTTCCTGGGCCGGAAACGAATTTTTCGCGGCAAGATTTGAAGGCCGGCAGTTTATGGCCGGCGCCAAGATCGCCGACGAGAAGTCGCTTGAAAAAATCCTGGACGTGGTAGGATCGAAAATAAGGAAGCTTAAATACAGAAGATCGAGCGTCAAGCACGCCGGCGTCAGGATCAACATAGCGAAAAAGGACGTTAAAGGCGAAGACGAAAAGCTTTTCGCGTATTTTTCGATAGGCGAATATTTCGTGGTGGCGAATAATATCGAAAAAGCTAAGACGATAATCGAGACTTATAACGATAAACTTCCTTCGATAAGGGCTTCCCGCGGGTTCGTGAGTTCGTGCGAGTTCGTTTCGGGCGATAAATATAAAATGGTCGCTTACGCGAGCATTCCTAAAGCCGTGGAGCGCATGTCGCCTTACTTTAACAGCATGCTCAACATAGTCGAAATATTTCCGGAAAAGCTTAATCTGAAAAACATAGGATTTTCGAGCCGCGCCGATAACTCCGGCCAGCATTTGAAAATCAATCTGACATATTAAGTCGTTCAAATAAAGGAAAATCTTAACGGGGCGTGGCGCTTATCGCGCGACGCCCTTGCGCTAAAAGGAAGACGAAAAAATGAAAAATATACTCCAGAAAGGAACCGTCAAATCCATCAACGTAAGCCTGGTTAAAGGCACTAAAAAGTCGCCCGTTCCGGAAGTGATGATAAACTCGCTCGGGATAATCGACGACGCCCATGCCGGCGACTGGCACAGACAGGTTTCTTTTCTCGCCGACGAATCGGTTGACGTTATGCGCGAACGCATGAAGGAGATCACGGCGGGCGATTTCGCGGAAAATATAACCACGCTCGGCGTAAACTTCAAGAACGTCAGCATAGGCCAGAAGATGAAGGTCGGCGGCGCGCTGCTCGAAGTGACGCAAATCGGGAAGGAATGCCATTCCGCCTGCGATATTAAAAAGAAGGTCGGATACTGCATTATGCCGACGGAAGGCATATTCGCCAAAGTTTTAGCGGAAGGCCGCGTAAAAATCGGAGATGAGGTAATAATCTATGAGTGAGATCAAGAACGAAAATAAATTTTTTGAAAGTTACGACTATTTTAAAAAAATATCGGGCGAGCTCGGCATCAAGGAAACCCAGATAAGGTCGGCGATAGAGCTTGCGACGGAAGGCAATACGCTTCCGTTCATCGCCCGCTACAGAAAAGAGCAGACGGGCAATCTTGACGAGACCCAGCTTAAGGACATATTCGACAGATACGAATATTTAAGAAATTTAATGCAGAGAAAGGACGACGTTATCCGTTCCATAACCGAGCAGGAAAAGATGACGGACGAACTCTTTAAAAAGATCGTCGCCGCCGATAAAATGCAGATACTGGAAGATCTTTATCTTCCTTATAAGCCAAAGAAGCGCACGCGCGGAACCATCGCGCGCGAACTCGGCCTCGAGCCTCTATCCCTGCTTATTTCAGAACAGAAAACCGAAAGCGGAAAGCCTGAAGAATACGCGGCCGCTTACGTCGACGCGGCGAAAGGCATAAATACGCCCGAGGACGCGCTTTCCTACGCGATGGACATAATAGCCGAAAACGTGTCTGAAAACGCCGAATTTAGAAACGCCGTCCGCGAGTTTTATAAACGCGGCGGAATTTTGCAATCGGCGAAAAAAGAGAAGCGCGCTTCGAAAAAAGCGGCTGAAAAAGACGATGAGGCCGTTGAAGCGGCCGTAAAAACGGATATGTTCAAGGGGAAAAAAGCCAGCGCGGACGATTTCGCGAATTATTTCGACCATAAGGAATTAATGTCGAAGATGCCTCCGCACAGGGTGCTCGCCATTAACAGGGGCGAAGCCGAAGGCTTCCTCGCGGTAAAGATAACGCTCGAGAAGGAAGACGAATTGGCCGAAATGGGAAACAAAAAATTCGTGACCAATACGAGGAGCGTTTTCACGAAAAATTATTCGGCCTCGGTAGCCGATGGCCTTAAAAGACTTATAATACCATCGATTACGAACGAAATAAGAAACGATATGACGGCCGTCGCCGAGGCGCACGCGATAAAGATATTTTCAAGGAACATGGACGCGCTTTTGATGCAGCCGCCCATATCCAACAAAGTGGTAATGGGAGTGGACCCCGGCTTTCGCGCCGGCACCAAGATATCCGTGATCGACGCGAGCGGCAAGTTCCTGGAATACGCAACCATTTATCCCAATCAGCCTCAAAATGACGTTGAAAAGGCTAAAAAGGTCGTGTCGGCCCTTATCAAAAAACATAAGGTCGAGCTTATCGCCATCGGAAATGGCACCGCTTCCAGGGAAACCGAATCCTTCATCGCGTCCATAATAAGAGAGGAAAAACTCGGCGTAAAATATGCCATCGTTTCGGAAGCCGGAGCGTCCATTTATTCGGCCAGCAAGATCGCCGCTTATGAATTTCCGGATCTCGACGTTCTGGCCAGGGGCGCCATTTCAATAGCGCGCCGCGTTTTAGACCCGCTTTCGGAGCTCGTCAAGATAGATCCGAAGTCCATAGGCGTCGGTGAATATCAGCATGACGTGAATCAGAAGGAACTTGCCGGTTCGCTCGGATTCGTGGTGACCTCCTGCGTCAACCGCGTCGGAGTCAATTTAAACACGGCGTCCTTCGCGATCCTAAAATATATTTCAGGCCTTAACGAAACCCAGGCCGTGTCGATCGTGAAATTTCGCGACGAAAACGGGAAATTCGCTTCCCGCGGCGAGCTGAAGAAGGTCCCAAAGGTCGGCGCGAAAACATTCGAGCAGGCCGCGGGGTTTTTAAAGGTGCCGGAATCGAAGAACCCACTGGATAATACGTGGGTGCACCCCGAATCTTACTCCGTCGCTTCTAAAATAATTGAAATGAAGGGGTTGAAGCTGACCGAACTTAACGGTCCCGAAGGACTTTTGAAGCTCAGGACGGCATTTTCCGCGGTCGACGCTCCATGGATGGATAAGGCCGCGGCCGATCTTTCAATTTCGGGCCAGCTTCTCGCCGATATAGTAGAGGCCCTGAAAAAGCCCGGTCTGGACCCGCGCGAAGAGCTTCCTCCTATACTTTTGAAATCGGACGTCCTCTCCATCGGCGATATAAAGACCGGCATGAAGCTTATGGGGACCGTAAGAAACGTGGTCGATTTCGGAGCGTTCGTCGATATAGGCGTGAAAAATGACGGGTTATGCCATATTTCACACTGCGCGGACAAATATATAAAACACCCGATGGAAGTTTTAAAGATAGGCGACATACTCGAATTCACCGTAATATCGGTGGACATGGATCGCGGGCGCGTATCGCTTTCGCTTAAAACCAATCCGTTCGAGGATTTCACCGGGAACGCCGCGCGCGGCGGCGCGGCCGGCGACAGGCACCAATCGAACGGGCCGCGGGCCGGCAGAACGCCGGCGGCTAACGATAGACCCGCGCCGGTCCAGAAAAAAGGGCCGGTTACGCTTGATAACCTGTCCGAAAGATATGAGGACAGGATGAAGGACAATTTCACTTCGTCTCAGATAATCTTCAAGCCTTTGAAAAAATAGAAAGCGGTTAAATGTATAAGTACGCGGCAGTTTTAATGTATCATCATATCGGCGATCCGCCTCCGGGCGTGAAGCTCTGGGCTTTGTACGTTTCAAGGCTCAATTTTTCATTTCAGATGTGGTACCTTAAAACTTTCGGGTATAACGTCGTTTCACTTCAGAAGCTTTTCGAGGACCTCGAGGCGGGGCGCGAACTCCCGCCTTATACGGTCGCTCTCACTTTCGACGACGGGTTCGCCGATTTTTATCAGAACGCCCTTCCCGTTTTAAAAAAATACGCGCTTCCCGCGAGCGTTTTCATGGTGACCGGCCAGGCCGGGGAAAACGCCGATTGGGAGGATATAGCGCTTACCGGGACCGGCCGGCTTATGAACGAAGGCGAGATCAGGGAAGCGTCGTCGCTTTCGCGAATATCGTTTTATCCGCATACCGCGACGCATAAAAAACTTTCGAAATTGACGAAGGAGGAGGCCGCGGCCGAAGTGAAAAAATCGTTAGACGCTATTGAATCGCTTACCGGCTCGCGCCCGCCGGTCTTCGCCGCGCCGTACGGGGATTATAACTCCGAAACTCTTTCCGCGCTTCGGGAATGCGGCATAAAATACGCCGTAGGGACCGATAACCGCGCCGTCGTTTGGGGCAGGGAACCGCTTTTAGAGCTTCCACGCGTGATCGTCAGGCGCAATAACCATATTCCGGGTTTTATATATAAGATGTTCAGGATCTTCAAAAATGGTAAATGATCTCGAAAAATCTCTGCGAAATTCAATAATTGACGGCGTTTACGCCCAGTCAATGAGCACGCTCACGGCCGGACTTTTTCTTACGGGCTTCGTCATGGCGCTTGGCGGGAACAGCTCGCACATCGGCGCGGCGTCCGCCGTTCCGCTTGTAACCAATGTTTTTCAACTCTTCGCTTCATATCTCATAGAAAAAACGGGCAGGCGGAAGTCCATATGCATAAACGCGTGCCTCATCGCGCGCGGCCTGTGGATCGCCTTCGCCGCGATTCCTCTTATCTACATGTGGGGCGGCGTTTCCGGCGAAAACCTCATCTGGACGTCCGTGCTTTTTTATTTCCTGATATCCGTCGCGAGCGCATTCGCCGGAATATCATGGCTTTCATGGATGAAGGACCTGGTTCCGCCAGAGCGCCGCGGAAAATATTTCGGTCTGCGCTCCGCCTTTACTTCCGCCGCCGGGCTTATCGTAGGACTGGCTTTCGGCCGCTTTCTCGATGTCATGAAAGGATATGGCGAGAACTATTATCTCTGCGGTTTTTTTATACTTTTCATGACCGCTTTCGGGTTCGGCATGGCTTCCACATATTATCTTAAAAAGGTCGAAGAACCGGACCTGCCCGCATCCGTTGACGCCCGATCGATCTGGTCCTTTCTTTCGATGCTCTCTCTCCCGTTCAAAAATCGCAATTTCAGAAAAGTCATGTATATAAACATACTCTGGACGTTCTTCTGCCAGATGGGGTCGCCTTTCTTCAACTTATTCATGCTGCGCGACCTGAAAATTTCCTTTACCATGATGGCCGTGTACGACGTGGTGAACCTCGTGGCCAACATCTCAATGTTTTCCGTGTGGGGCCGGCTTTCCGACCATTTCGGAAATAAGTCCATACTTCTTATAACAACTTTTTTTGGAGCCTTGCTTCCGCTTATAATGGTGTTCGCGAATATTTCCAATGCGGGTGTTTTAGTGCCGCTGTTCGAGTTTACGACCGGGCTTATGTGGAGCGGCATAAGCCTGAGCACTTCCAATATATTTCTCAAACTCGCTCCGTCGGAACATGGCTCCGTTTATCTGTCATTAAACTCGGCGCTTAACGGGCTGATCGCCTCTGTCGGTCCGGTGCTTGGAGGGTTCATGGCTTACCAGATGAAGGATACGAAACTCGTCATCGATTTCGGTTATTCGTGGCTGCCGGCGGCCAGCGGACTGCGCTTTTCGCAGACGATAATAAACCTTCAGTTCATATTCATCATTTCAGTGATATTGAGACTTGTATCGGCATATCTTTTCGTATACGTGGAGGAACCCGAAAGCAGGCCGTTTAAAAATCTGGCCCGCGTTCTCACCCATGGAAGGGGCTTCGCGCCCACCATGCTCTTCGCGTCGATTTACGAGTCCGTTTCGTCCGGCCTCGAACAGCGCATCGGGAAAATCGAACACGGCGTTGTCGATCGCGTGCGGCACATAAGGCAGAACGTTTTCAAGGGCGACGGAGCTTTGGCGCAACGGGAAAAACCGCTGGCGGAAAATGAAGTAAAGGAAAATGCGAAAAGCGTTCCGAAAGTTTTTGAAGCCGGAAAAAAGGAAGACAGGGAATATAAGCAAGATAAGGAAAGCGACGGAAAAGCCGGAAACGGAGAAGCGGCGATGGGCTCGAAGCCCGTGAAGGAAAACAATAAGGACGATAAAAATCCGTCCGGGAATAACGGAGGAGAAGGCAAGCTATGATGAACGTTTCGGATCTTTTAAAGGGCATGACGGACGACGAAAAGATCGGCCAGCTTTTTATGATAGGCATAAAGGGCGGGGAATGCGATCCCGACGCGATAGACATGGTTAAAAATTACGGCGTGGGCGGAATAATACTTTTCGCGAGAAATATCACCGGCGGCGATCAGGTGAAAAAACTTATAACGGACCTGAAGTCGCATTCTAAACATCCCCTTGCCGTATCGATAGACCAGGAAGGCGGACTTGTTTTAAGGCTTACGGCCGGCGCCACGGTCATGCCTGGAAACATGGCGATAGCGGCCTGTCCTGAAAGTTCGCGGGGCGAAGTGTGCGAAACATGGGGGCGCATAGAAGGCGAGGAACTTAGAAACCTCGGATTCACGCTCAATCTTGCGCCAGTTTTGGATATCAACAGCAATCCGCAGAATCCGGGCATCGGCGCCCGTTCCTTTTCCGATCAGCCTGAACTTTGCGCTGAAGCGGGGTTTGATCTCATATCGGCCGTTCAGCGAAACGGAGTTTCCGCATGCGCGAAGCACTTTCCTGGGAAGGGCAATGCGGCCGTGGACGCCCATCTGGATCTTCCGGTCATAAACGCGTCCATAGACGAATTGAGAAAATTCGAACTCGTGCCATTTAAAAAGGCTATCGAAGCCGGCGTTGACGCCGTCATGACCGCTCATGTAGTGTTCCCGGGAATACCGGGTGAAACGCTTCCCGGCACGCTTTCAAAAAGATTGTTAACGGACCTTTTAAAAGTCGAATTGGGATTCGGCGGCCCGGTCATAACCGACGACATGGAAATGGGCGCCATCGCCAAATATTATCCGCAGGACGAGGCGTGCTTTCAATCGTTCATGGCCGGCGGCGATATAATTTTGATATGCCATACGAAAGAGCTTCAGTTAAAGGCGATAGAACTTTTCAAGAAAAAGCTCGCTTCGGGGGAACTCCCGCGTCCGAGGCTCGACGACGCCTGCCGGCGGATACTCGGCATGAAAGCTCGTTTTGAAAATTATCCGGCGGCAAAAGCGACCGCGGCGGTAAATTTTGAAAATAACGCGAAAGATTCGCTCGCGATATCCGAGCGCTCCATAACTTTGGTTTCGGAAGGGAACGGCGCCCTGGCCGCCATAAAAAAAGGCGATTTCAAGAAGCTTTGCGTGTTCGAACCGAAATTTTCCGCGATAACGCAGGTTGAAGACGTGGAAGAGCGATCGCCGCTTTTTTCAATGCTCGCCGAAGAATATAAAAACGCCGATGTTACGCACACGATATTTTCAGTTAAAATAGAGGACTCCGAAGTTGAGCGCATCGTCCGTGAAGCGGAAGGGGATATCGCGGTCATAGTCACGTATAACGGCCATCTTTTCAGAAAACAGATCGCCCTCGCGAATAAGCTCATAGAGAAGTTTCCGAAATCAGTCGTCGCGGCGGTCAGAAACCCTTATGATCTGGCGCTTGTCGATCCGAGAGCCTGCCGGATAGCCACGTACGGTTTCAGAAAAAATAATATGGCGACGCTGTTTAAAGTCCTGGCGTCGCGTCTTTCGCCCGCCGGAAAACTTCCGGTTTCATTTGAAAAAGTATCCGTTTGATATTGACGAAACGGCTTTTTTCATTTATAATAATATCAGGTTTTTTAAAATGAATTTTTTTGAGATACCTGATATTTTTTTATTTAATGGAACAATTTTTTAAAAATATTAGTATATTTAAAGGCTTATTTATTTTAAATAAGCGTGTTTTGGATTTTTTTTAAAAATAGAAAGGGTGGGAGCTCAGATGCTTATATCCGAATTTACCAATAACCGCAATGTTAAAAGGTTTTTAAAATTACTGTCATTGACGATGATCTTTACGATCGTCATGATGGCCAGCGGCGTTAACGACGTTCTTGCCGCGCAGCAAGAGGCCGCCAGAAGTAAAACGGCCGTCTATGAACAGATGACGGTCGCTTATAACAATTATGTAAACCTGTTGAAGGAAGGAAAGGAAAATTCGCCTGAAGGTTCCGTCGCTTTCAACAATTATGTAAACCTGAAAACTGAATATGAAGCTCTCAGCGGTTCCTCGGCTTCGGGGAATGCCGCCATAGAAGCCGCTTCCAACTCCTCTTACGCCGACGTCGCGGCCGGCATAACAGCCAAGGGGCAGAGTCTTTTTGAAAAACTTCTGGCTAAGTTCAAGACTGAAGTCTTGCCGGGCGGAAGTCAGAAACAAATGTCGCTCATGGAAAAGATCGCGTGGGGGCTTGGAAAGTCCATAATTCCCACGGCGGTCGTACTCGCCTTCGCGGCTTTCGCGCCGTTATCGCTCGGCTTTATGATCGCGGGTTCCATGCTCATAGCCGCCGTCAGCTCCGGCGTCCTGACATATCTTTACGAAACCAGGTCTAATTCTTTCCGCGAGAAAAAGAAGAGCGGAATGGAAATATTAAGGGATGTTAGCATTTCGGCCGTCTCCGACGGCATAATGGCGCCGTTTACCATGGCCACGGCGGGGCTGGCGTCCACATTCGGGAAGGTGTCGTTCAAGGTGATCCTGCAAAATGCCATCAAGGGCGCCGGAATCCAGTTTGCGGGCCAGGCGATTTCCGCGGGCGCCGGCGGTCTGGTAAAGCATGAATGGGCTAAAAATTATTTCCATTACGAAGAAAAGATCCAGCTTCTCCAGGTTGAAGCCGGCCAGATAATTTCATCGCATGCCGTGCCGGGCTCGCCGGAACTTACTCAGCAGGAAAAAGACCGGCTCGCCGCGATATCTCAGGAGATCGCGGATATGAAGGCGCAGGATTATAACGTCGATGATTTTCACAAGGACATACAGCGCGCGGCGCTTTCTGCGGCCATTTCGGGCGTCGTCGGGACTACCGCGACGGCGATGGCGGCTAACTCACGCGCTGCCAATCTGGCTTCGATAAAACTTTTTGGAAACACATCGCGCGCGGGCTCCATAGCCAACTGGGTCGCTTCGAATCCCGTCGCTTTTTTACAGGGCACATCCAGGGCGCAGCTCGAAAAACATTATCTGGCCCAGGATATAAAAGAAGCTACGGCCGAACGTAATAAATTCATTCCGGGAACTACCGTATATAACTATTACAACAACGAGGTCGTAAGGCTTCAGGCTAAATCTGATTCCATTAATCCCCTCAAATCAGGACTTGAATCTGCCGTAGTGAATTTCGCCGTGCAGAGCGTCTCCATGGGCGTCGCGATCGGAAAAGAAAAAATCATAGATAAGCCAAAACGCGATAACGCGGCTATCCAGGAACGCTATATGGAATCGAATAACCAATGGCAGAAGGCTGCCGAGTCGCGTCAGAAGATCAACGAATTTAAACAGGAAAATCAGCCAAAACCTGAAAACTATACGGATGTCGCGAAATATCTTAAAGACAAGTCAGCCTTCAATAAAACCGTCGATAAAATGGAGCGCGAAGCCTCGAAAATCGAGCTGAAGGCACTCGATGCGCAGAGCCTGCCCGAAAACAAAAAAATGCTGGAAGAAGTGAAACAGCAATATTACAAGGAACAGCAACTCGACAGAAACCTTGAATACTCCAGAATCCTCGGCCAGGACAAATATCTCTCGGCCTTCAAGGAAAAAATGAAAGTCCAGAACGAAACTTTTAAAAACATGAGCGACGCCGATCTCACGGCTGCGGCTAAAACCGAGATAAGTCGCCAGAACCAGCTCGCTTTGGATAAGTCGAAAAAAGAGCTTGAGATCATAGACCAGAAATTGGACGCGGGCCGTTACGTCAAGGGAAAAGACGGCAAGAACGCCGAGGCGCCTGAAGCGCTTCGCGAATACATTGAAGGCGGCCGCGAGCTTACCAGCAAGGAAATGCGGACGATAGAATTTCAGGCCGCTAAAATATCCCCTTCCGCTTATAAAGCGAAACTTGTAAACGTTAAAATAGACGAAATGCGCGTGAACGGCGCTACCGATTCACAGATCGTGAACGCTTCGGATAAGATATACGCCGAAGCCGAAAAGCAGATGCTTGAAAGATACGGCAATAATTGGGGAACCGTAATGTATTCCGAATTCGCGTCCCGCCAGCTTTCAAATCTCAAGTATGACGATGAAGGGAAAATGAGCCTCTGGGAACAGCTGAAAAAGCTCGTCGGGAAAGCCCCGGTCCAGGCTGAAAGCGAATTCGTCGACCACTACCGCACCGAGGTGAATTCAGCCATAAAAGACCAGCTCATGCCGCAGGACGGAGTTGTCAGCGCCGCCGACGGAGATCTGGGCGCGCTGTTTATAAACACTTCCGCTTCCACCCTTTTTGATAAAGTAGTCCTCGATGAAGGTTCGTCGAGGCTTTTCGATACGACCTATAAGGGCGTTAAAACCACGGTCACTAAACCTATCAGCAACATAAATCAGAACGTCGTAACGCCCTCGGAAATGACGATAATAATGCAGAACCGCTCCAAAGCCACCGAAAGCGGCAGAATTAAATAACGACAGATACACATAAAGGAAAGTGAAACGATTTGCGGAATTATATCGGAAAGTTAAACGATCTGAAACTTGGGCCGGAGGTTTTGAAGGAGCTTTCGAGTTTTCTCGAAGGGCTTTCGATGAAGATGGCGGATGATGATTTTAAATGCTTCGTTTTATACGGCGACGTTTTGAAGGAAGATTTTTCGCTCGAAAATTCGCCGGTTAATATTCTTATAATCGCTTCGGAAGTCACCGTCGCTCTTCTGGAAAGGATCCAGCCGATCGCCGCCAGGGCCATATCTGAAATAAGGCTCGAGCCGCTTATCGTGACCTATGAGGAGATGGTGTTGTCCGCCGATGTATTTCCGGTCAAATATCTCGAGATCAAAAAGAATTACAGGATACTCGAAGGCGACGATCTTATCGCCGGGTTCGAGATTCCTGCGGAAAACATAAGGCTTCACTGCGAACAGGAAATGCGCAGTTTTTCATTGAAATTAAGAAACGATTTTTTAGCGTGTTATCCGGACGCCGGAAAGCTCGGCAATACGCTTTTCAGATATATCCCCGACCTTCTTTCCCTGGTCAAGTTCTTCGCCGAATTCACTTCCGGCCAGAGCTTTCCGAAGATCGCCGATTCGCTTAACTTTATTAAATCGCGCGGCGTCGCGATCGATCCGCTGAGCGAGCTTATAGCCATCAGGAAAAGTCAGAACCCTCCGGGCGCGGCGGAACTCAAACAGAATTGCGGGCGGCTTATAGAATTTATGAATAATCTTACAAAACTGGCCGAATGACGGCTATTACTTATATTCCTTCAACTTCTCGAGATAATTAAAGCTTTCATATATTTTGTGCGTTAAAAGCGGTTTCGCCCAATCGGGGAAGCCGTTTTTAACGAGCGCCTCAGGCGCGAACTCGGCGTGGGAGGATATCAGTTTTCCGAGGTCGTTGATTTCGATCACGAGCATTTTGCCTTTTTCAACCTTCTGACGCGCGAGAGCGGCGTTCCCGCCGTCCCCTGAAATTTCACATTCGCCTGTTATAGCGGCTATTTTAATTATGTTAGCGTTAGACGATTCAGCCGGTTTGGCTGAGAGGGAAAATTCGCCTTTTGTAGAAGCCATTTTAACGAAGTTTCCAAGCCTGATATTTGTTTGGCCGCTAAGCTGCTCGCATTTAATGAATGCCTCGCCGGCTTCCATTTTTATATCCGCGACGTTGACGAATTCCATTTTGGTTTTCTTGTCCAGAAACATTACCGTTCCGTCGTTGAGCTTGAGCGAAACGCTGCCGCCTCGAGTTTCGACGACGCTTCCCATTTTTACGAGGGTGTCTTTGTAAACCGGTATTTTTTTGTCGCCGTATATGGAGATGGCGCTTCCGAGGCTTTGTTCGAAAAGGCTTATAAATTCTCCCATGCAGCTTGCGCCCTTTCCGAGGAGCTGGTCGTTTGACGGCTGAGGCAGCTCGGTTTTGAACATGAATGTTTTTAAGAGCGTGTTGGCGTCATCGTCCGCTTCCATCATATCTGATTTTTTTGGGTAGTAAAAAAGTATTAAAAAGATCTGGTTGGATGATGCCTGCGTTTTTTTCATATCCCGCGCGAGTATGACGCGAAAGTTCGACATGTCATGCTTGTCTTTATAAAAAATATCCTTGAAATTTATGTCGTTATAGGAAAAATTCTGCTTTAAAAATATGATGCTGTCCGTGTCCGCGGTTATTTTTCCGAGGATCTTTTCGTAAGCCTTATCCAGCTCGTCGGTATAGGTTGGCTTGTCAAGGCGGCAGATGCTTAAGAGCACGTTCTTCTCGCTGTCCTCTAAAATGAGAGTGAGATCGGGAACGATATTGAAGAAGAATTTTTCGTTGAGCGGACTTTCAAACCAGCCGTTATTACTGAGTGAAAAGTTAAAACCAGCGTTTACGTCGACGAAATGAGCGCCGGCCATCGCGCCGGGCGCAATTGCAAAAAACGATGACATGGAGATCACTATTAATAAACAGTTAAGCAATAAGCTTTTTTTCAGCATAAAATTCACTTCTTTCATAATATTTATGATTTATTTTAAGTTACCTTTTTCCGCCAAGCATGAAATAGACTATTACGAACGCGCCGAATAGAAAACGGTATACGGCGAACGGTTTGAAACTTCTGGTCTGTATATATTTGAGAAGAAAACTTATCGCGGTATAGCCTACGAGCGCCGAGGTCACGACTCCGCCCGCGAAATGCAGGGGGGCGATATCGCCAAACCCCGTTTTCATTATCTTTACGCCTTTCAATATTCCGGCGCCGAGGGTTATCGGGATCGCCAGCAGAAATGAGAAGCGCGCGGCCGCTTCGTTATTCAAGCCCATGGCAAGCGCCGAGGTCATGGTTATGCCTGAGCGGGAAAAACCCGGAAGCAGCGCCAGAGCCTGCGAAAGGCCTATTAAAAACGATGATTTGAGCGTGACTCCTTCCAGCTTGATGGATTTTTTTCCGTAACCGTCGGCTGCCATCAGGAGGGCTCCCATTATTATCAGGAACATCGCGATCAGATTCGGCGAATTTCGCACCTGGGTTTCGATGACCTCCTCGAAAAGTTTTCCCGCTATGGCGCCCGGGATGGTGGCTAGTATTATATAATAGCATAGTTTTTCGTCGAAGGTTTTTATCGAACGGGTTTTCAGCGTATTGAAAAAAGCCTTTAAAAGCCTGGTTATATCGTTTCTGAAATATACGACGACTGCCGCGAGCGTCCCCATGTGAAGCGAAACGTCGAAAGTCTGGCCGCAGTCGGGCCAGCCCATTATTTCCGGGACCAGTATCAGATGCGCGGAACTGGATATCGGCAGAAATTCTCCAAGGCCCTGTATGGCGCCAAGAACTATAGCGTGATAAAATTCCATTAAATGATTTCCTCCGTGTTTTTAGTGCGAGCGGATGCCTTGTGCGCCTTCATAAATTGGTAAGCCAATTTTTCTTCCGGCGAGCTTATAATGTTTTTGGCTTCGAGCGTCGCCTGGTATGTCTCGTGAAGCCGCGAGTATATTTTTTCCGGGTCGATGATTTTCGAAAGCTGTTCATGGTGCTGTTTTCCAAAGTCCTCTTTCCGGAGCAGGTTAAGGTTTCTGTCATATTTCGCCTGCAGGAAACATCTTAAAAAATCGAAGATATTATTGGGTTTTACGTCCAGCGAATCGTTTATGTAGCGGCCGGTTTCGTCTTTTCCGCCCCAGTGCGCCCAGAAATAAAGCAGACTCGCGGCGTCATCTGGAAAACTCTGATAAATCGGTCCGGCGTCGGCGGCCTGGCGTATCCTCGAAACTACAAGAGCGGCGAGCTCGGCTTCGTCCTCGATGGAAAATATCCTGTTCTGTTCGCCTTTGTCGTCGGTCGTGCGTATCCATTTGAAGCATTCCAGGGCGAAGGGGACGGGATCGCCTTCGGAAATAACTGCTTTAGCTATATTTAACCTGTCCTTGACGAAGGCTATTCCGCGTATGAACTGGCCGATAAGTATTCCGGCCTGTGAAAAAGCCGTGGTGAAGGAGAACATCGTTTCGGGACGCGGGAATATTCCCCCCAGTTTTGAGAGCGCGACGGCCAGATTTTTAATGTCGTCCGGCAGGATCTTTTTTTCCTTGCGCATCAGCTTTAAAACGATTTTTTCAGGGCTCTTTTTTTCGGCCAGTTTTTTGAATTCCGCCGTTATCTTTTCAACGCTCTTTTTCGCGATCTTTTTAATGAAGGTCTCGAGTTCGGGATCGGAAACGTCATCGTCCGAGGTTGTATATGAAAAGAAACTCGTGAAGCATTCTTCGGAGCATATTCGGCGTTCGCGGGTCCATTTATCGTCCCACTCGGCGCCGTAATGATAGTTTTCGAATATTCCGCAAAGCCTTGGAAATATTACTTTTAAAAGGTATTTCGCGGCCTCGGTTTCCTCGGTTGTGAGCCCGGCGAATCCGCGGCCTATTATTTCGAGGCTGCGCTGTTTTATCATTTGTTCGGAGTTGTCGTAGATGGTCTTCGTGCCAAGGAACACGTCGGGGTTTTCACGTATCGTGTCGTAAAGTTTCGGATAAAAGACGCGCACTCCTTCTATGAGCATAAGATCGACCGGATTTACGTGCCCTTTGAGTATAGGAAGCGAAAACCCGATAACGTTTCTATAGCACTTGGCAATGCGCGGCGTGTGAAGCCTTATTTCGACTCCGTAAACGAAATGTATTACGAACGCCTGCGCCTGTTCCTCGCTTAATTTTATTCCCGATTCCTTTAAAACCTCATCTATGCCGTCAAAGAAAAATTTCCGAAGCGCCAGTTTGTCGGCGGCCGGAAGATAGAGCGGGACCTGTACTATTTTTTCGAGGAATTTGCGGCCCGAGTCACGGCCGCCTGAACCGTATTTTTCGCTCAGCGCCGCCGAGACCATTTCCTCGTCGAACGCCAGGACGTATGCGGTGTAAGCGAAATCGGCCGAGAGTTTGACGAGTTTGAAAATGCTCTGGATTTCATTGCGGTCGAGCCGGTCTATGTCGTCCATTAATACGACGATGCGCTTGCCCTCTTCCTTTAAAAAATTTTCGATGCGCTGCTTTATTTCGTCGAGTTCTATCGTCGAAAGGGATTGCGCCGCCGACTTTAGCGATTCGCCCGGCGAGAATTCGAGCATGAAAGGAATGGAAATATTGAACGGCGTAAGCATACTGGCGTAATTGGCGATCCATTTGCCTATTTTTTCCTTGTAGGTTGAAGTGGATTTGCCGAGCGCTTCCGAAAGCGATTTGAAAAAGTTCTGAAGCAGATGCACTTCGTCGTTGAAACGCCATGGATTGAACCTGATGCAGATTATATTGGGCGATTTCGCGAGTTCGCGGTCGATGAAATTTAAGACCGTGGTTTTTCCTTCGCCCCATGCTCCATATATGGCGACGACAATGCTGCTTGGATCGATGCGCGAATCGATTGTCTTGGCGACCCTCTGAGCGAAGGAACTTCTTTTAAAGCGGTCGTAAGCCGGGTCGTTGACCGGCGAATCCGCGGCGAAGAAGTTCTGGAAATCAATGCCTTCAAATGGCCTGTCGTCTTTCAATTTTTTGCCTCCGTATAAGTGGGGAAAACATCTGGTATTATACTTGAAAATAAAAAAATAAACAATCGTTATTTAACGTCCGGCATTAAGAATATCTACGAATTTTTTAATGATGCGATTTTCGTCGAAGAGACTCGCGTCCTGAATAACTCCTCCCGCCATGTCGCGATGGCCGCCTCCGAAGCCTATGCCGTCTAGCGTCTCGCGTATGATTTCCGCCGCGTTCCATTTCCGCTTTTCGCTTCTTACTGAAAACGATATTTTAGATCCGTTTTTGGCGCACAAAACCACGAAACGGATTTCGTTTAGAGAGAGGAAAAAGTTCGCGATTATTCCCATAAGGTTCTGGTTACAGCCTTCGGGGAAATAACAGAAAGCGAATTCGTCTTCTATTTTTATAGCGTCGATGCCATGCTTGAAAAATTCAAGGTCTTTTTTTTGTATATTGTTTCTGAGCGTGTAGTTGACGAATTCGTTATCAGCGTTTTCCATGAGTTTGAAGTACGCCTTGGCGTCATTTGGCGAGGCGCCCCGTGTGAGAGAGGATGTGTCGATGCCTATTCCGATCGAAAGGGCGGTCGCGGCGCTTGAAGGTATCTTGACCTTTAATTTTTCAAAGTATTGAAAAATCAAGGTGGCGCAGGAGCCGAGCCGGGGTTTTATGTCGCAATACATAAGGCCGGGCGGCGCTTTAGTTTCGTGATGGTCCACTACCGCGATTATTTTGCCGGAAAGACCGTTGATGTTGTGATTAGCGGCGACGCCATCCACGGTTATTATGGACGCGTCCGCCGCGGTTTCGTAATAGCCTGTATGCCTGATTTCAATTCCGAGGCGCTCGATCATCTGGCGCAGTGAATCCCGTTGAATCTCTCCGCTGTATGCAAGGCGCGAAGCCGCTCCGAATGAGGCCAGAAGCGTCTGTAATCCGAAAGCAGAAGCTACGGCGTCGTGGTCGGGAAAATCGTGGGTCTGTATGAAGAGGTTTTTAACGTTTTTTAAAAGGCTTATAAAATTCAACAGTTTCTTCATTAAATGCTGTCCCGTTCAAAGTAAAAAAGGCAGGCCGCGGCCCGCCTTTATACTGAAAAAATATGGCTTTATGGTCGATTTTTACATTATAAGAACCGCGGCGGCGACTACGGTCGTCCAGAGGCCTTTTTTATCGCCTATAGCCGACTGCGTTATATTTCTGGTCCTGACCTTAACGTTGTTTATTTTCCAGATCTCCGATTTTTCATCGTATTTGATGTCGCTTTCCATATCGAAACCGTAGGTCGAGGCCAGCATCGAGGCCGCGAGATCCTCGGCGTAGTCGCCGACCGCGCTGTCGGTAAGTCCGAAGCAATGGTGCTCCGAAAGATAGCCGTATCTTTTTTTGTCGGAAGGTTGAGCTATGCCGACGGAGGCGGCTATGAGACGGTTGGGTTCGTTGGTTGCGATGTCCGCTAAAACT
>CAZJFS010000031.1:0-36683 GCA_964545075.1 uncultured bacterium | reverse complement strand
TCGATAAAATTAGCCGTCACTCGAGGGTCCTTCAGCGAAATAATAGTACGGCCAAGCTGGTCCTGTATCCTTTCGCTTTTGATGCCGCTCGCGATCTTTACCACCGAAGCTATTACGAATTTGTCCTTTTCATCGCGCAGAAGCCGCATGACGATGCCGGAAGCCATTTCCGGCGATAGTTTTTCGAGTTCGCCGACCATACTGAGTTTGCCGCCGCGCTCGTTCGCAAGATACAGGTCAAGGTCGAAACTTTCGATCCGGGTTTGCTTTTCATCGCCGCGATCTTCGGCCGTTATGCTTCCGGCCTTGAGATTTTCGGCTATCGTTTCCATGTACGCTTCGTTAAGGCCGCGAGTCGATAAATAATATAATATTCCGATGACGGCAAGTGATGCGAAGAAAAAGCCGGTGTTTAAAAAAACTTTGAAATATGTAATGAAAATACCTACGAATATGCTCGTCAGTGGAAATATAGTGCCTTCGACCATGAATTTTATCTGATTTTTAATGTTCTGGCTGAATACGTTGAAGAGCGTATTTGCGACATTCTGCTCGACGAGCTTTACGAAGATCTGGAAATAAAATTGAAAGGCGATAATTATCCAAAGCGATCTTTGAAAAACGAGGACGGTTGAAAAAGCGATTACGCCGAATTGATAAAATAAAAGATTGTGCATAAGCGAAAAGTTTTTCAGGAGCTTGTTGGCGGCCAGTATTTGGGAAAGAAAGATAACGATCTTTACCGCCGAGTCGAAAAGCCCGATAAATCCAGCGAGGGCCTTTTCATCCTTAAAGCATTCGGATATGGCGAGCCCGAACTGAAAACCGACGGTGTATCGAATGAATGATGAAAAAACGAAGATGAGCATTATCATTTTTAAAAGTTTCGAGGAAGCGAATTGTTCTTTTATTATCCGCGTAAAGCCGGCCTGGAGAAACTTATCTTTCGCGTCCGGGGCGCTGACGCGCAGAATTGTTACGAGCGGCAGCGCCAGGTGGATAGTTCCGGAGACGATATACGCCGAACCGATCGAGATATACGCCAGAAGCGCCTTATTAAGAAATCCTACGAGTATTCCGCCGAAAAAACTGATGCCGGATATCGTTCCGATATATGACTTGACCTCTTTTATGGTCAGGCTCTGATTTATATGCGTCCAGAAAAGTATGTTGGCGTATATGTCGTATATCGCGACGAACGTGTATAAAATTATCGCTTCCCAGACGCCGGCCGAATTTAATGAAAATGAAAAGCCTATCATGGAAAGGCCTATGACGACGCTTAAGTATATCGGGATTTTGAAATTTTTAATGTTCGTTATGGCGAGAGTGGTTCCGAAGATTATGGATATTATGTTTAAAATTATATAAAAAGTTGGAAGCTGACCCGCGCCGGCCAATTTTAAAAACGAAGCGCTGCTGAGAATGATTGAAAAAGTGGTGGCGAATTTTAAAAAGAAGCCGGTGACGCAAAGATATAATATTTTATCGGGAAGTTTAGTTTTAATCATTGCCAGTGTTCGTTCCAGATGTTTTCTATTACGCGGGTTTTGTAAAGTTTTTCATTCATTTTATTGAAGGCGCTTATCGCTTCTTCGATCTCGCCTCCGGTTTTGTATTCTATCTTGTGCGAATATATCCCTTCGCCGACGCTTTTAAGGCCGGAAATAAGAAGGACTAAGGGTTTTATAAGGGTCCGGGCGAAAATGAAGCTTATAAATATTACGGCTATCATGCATAATATAGCATATAAAAAAATTTTGTCGCGTAGCGTGGTCAGAAGCCTTGAAACCGCTTCACCCTTTATGCCGACAACGGTTAGTACGCCGGTCATGGGTTCTTTAACGCTTATTATAAGGCCGGCGCCGCCAGCGGCCGCGCCTGTTTCCCATGAAGCTTTTTCAGATTCGAGTCCGGCCAGGTCTTTTTGAATTCCCGGCGGAGCGTTTCCGGTAGCGCCGATCAGGCCTTTTTCAGTGTCGAAAAGCGAGATGAACTGGTCGGGGTGAGACTTCAACGCGTTCAGAAAGCTCTGGAAATTGCGGTCGTTGGCGTATATCGCAGCGCTTAATATGCCGGTGATACGGCCGTTTTCCATGACAGGGACTATGAACGTGAAGAGCAGTTTTTTAGCCTTGGAATAAAAAAAACCCGAAAATAACGGAGATTTCAATTCGATGGCGCGGGCTATGGACGCGTGAATATTGCTCATATTCGCGTCGTTCTTGAAATTGTTGAAATTAAGTCCAAGGTAGGTTTTGACGTCGCGCCTGTCGGAATAGGCAGCCGCGGTCAACTTTCCTTCGGGCGTGAAATAATAAATATTATAGAAAAAATTAGAAAGCTCGGCCGCGCTTTCAATATAAGATTGTATTTTAGCCGTATCGGCCGATCGCAGGAAGTCCTTCCTAGAGATATCGCGTATTATTTTAACCGCCGCGCCCACCCTGTCGCCGATCATGTTGTTTATCGTATGGGCGCCGTCTAAAAGCGAATTGGAGAACTGCTGTTTCAGGACCGATTCGCACTCGTAATAATTTATTATTCCGATCAGCGCTCCGGTCAGAACGGTTATAGCCGTAAAAACGGCAAGAAACCTGATATATAAACTGTTCATGATATGTTCGCCGCCGCTTGTTTATTTACGATAGCCGCTATTGGTCCTGTTCGACCCTGAGCCTGTACAAAAGGACGGTTTTTTCACGGCCTTTAAGCCTGACCTCGTCCATGATCTCGACCCTGTTTTTAATGCTTTCGTAAAAGTCAGGATCGCCGTTTTTTATAGCGTCGTAGGTTTCGGAAGTGAAGTTTATTTCTTCGGCGCCGGCCAGGGATTGTATTCTGGATGAAACGTTTACGACATCGCCAATGGCGGTATATTCCATGCGCTTTTCGGAGCCGATATTTCCGACGACGCACTTTCCGAAGCTTACGCCGATGCCGATGCTGAAATCAAAATTATATTCGACGGGATCTTTTTCGCGTTTGAATTTGATTATGGAGCGCTGCATTTCAATGGCGCATTTCAACGCGCGGCTCGCGGGTGATTTGATGCCGCGAGGCGCGCCGAATACGACCATTATGCAATCGCCGATGAATTTATCGAGAGTGCCTTCATTTTGAAAAACGATGTCCACCATTTTTTTAAAAAAGATGTTTAAGAGCTTTACGGTTTCTTTAGCCGTGAGCTTTTCGGAGATAGTCGTGAAGTTTCTTACGTCCGCGAACATTACCGCGACTTCGGCCGTTTCGCCGGAAAGACTGACGAGCTCGCCGTCGCGCAGTATTTTTTCGACGACGTTAGCGCTCATGTAACGGTTTAACGTAGAGCGCATGAAATGCTTTTCACTTTCGACTATCGTTATTTTTATGAGATTTGAAATGAAATATAGCGAAAAGATGACGAGAATGAGATTAAAAACGTCGAGAAAGACCGAACCGCGGATGAAGCAGTCATAGGATGCGTAGAAAACCGTTGAAGAATAAAGCGCGGCGAAAAATGAACTCAGCCAGAAATTTCTTATGAAGCCGAAAGAAAGAACCGAAAGAAGCGAAATGAAAAAAAACAGCCTGTTATAATCCGATTTATTTAAAACGTTTATGAATTTATTGTTTAAAAGCGTGTGAAGCGAATTGGCTATCGTTTCGACGCCGCTCATCATCTTATATCCCTGAACGTACTGAGAATTCGAGAAGGGCGTGTCGAAAAAATCGTGGCTTTCATAATAGGTCGGGCCGACGATGAATATTTTGTTTTCGTATTTTTTTCTCAGAAGGGGTATTGATTTTTCAGGCATTTCGACTATCGCGTAAAAAGGGACTTCGATGAAATGGCGCGGCCCGCCAGCATAATTGATGATGAAATTTTTCCGCTTGAGGGCGAGTTCTGCCGTCGTTGGAAGTGTATTTACTATATCGGAAGGTGAGTGCTCGAGGAACGATTCGTAGAGCTTGAATATGAACGTTTCATAAGTGGAGTCGTTCTGGTTGATGACGAGCGCTGACGAGCGTTTTACGCCGTCGAAATCGAGCGCGGAGTTTATAAGCCCGACTTTCCCGGTCTCGGCGAAAAACCTGTTCGACGTTTTGTGCTTGGTGCTTATCAGGCTTATTTCCGACGTGCCTATTTTCTGTTTGCGGAAATAGCTTTCGATTTTGGACGCGAAAACCACTGAATTTAATTTTTGAAAGGCTTTTTTTAAAAGCGTGTCGTTCGCGTCCGGTTCGCTTTTATAAAATTCATAGAGTATGAAGTCGAGGCCGACGACGCGGACTCCGAGCTTATGGAGGTTCTCGAAAAACTTGATATACGTTTGAGGAGTAAAGGGAAGTTCCTGTTCGAGCTCTTCGAATGAATCTTCCTCCAGCGCGCATATGACTATGCGATCGTCCGGAGGCTCGGGGCCGCGCATGGCGAAAAGCATATCGCGCCACTTACGGTCGAATATTTTTCCGATGGAACTATTAGCGAGCTCATAGCACGCGAACGCGGAGAGCGTAAGGATAATGAGCAGGATATATTTTTTTCCGAGGAATTTCAAATTCATTTAAGGTTTCATTTCTTTATTTTCTCGGCTTCTGAACGCGCCAGTTCGTTCTCGCCCATGTCGTGATATATGGCCACTTTAAGTTTTATGATATGAGCCATTTTAATGTCCGGGTTGTTTTTTTCGATTTCGTTAAGCGCCGAAAGAGCGGCTATGTAGTATGAACTTTTTTTCAGAGTCATGGCTTTCACGTAAAGGTAGGTGTCCATATCCTCGTTTTTAAGCGTATCGAGCCGGGTTATCTCTTTTTTTATGGACTTGTTCGATTCCGGGTTGTTTACTATGAATGAAGTTATCGCGTTGTTTTTGCCGTAATTTACCTCGACGGTGCAGTAGTTTTCTTTCAGAACTTCGGATAATTTTACCGGGTCCGGGAGATTTATGGAGGTGGGCCGCGCCGATGAAGACAGGACATTTATTTTAGCTGTTTTTTTGTTTATCATGTTTTCTGGAAGGAGGACGTTCCATGATGCCGGCGTTTCGCCCTCGAGCCAGTTGCCCCAATTTTTAACGGTCGTTTTCGACGGCTCTTTCTGGAGGGAAATATCTGGAGCCGAGGGTTTTGAGGTTTCTGCGGCGAAGCCGGACGGCGACTTGGAGGCGTCTTCTTCTTTTATCTGGTCGTCGCTGGATTTGTTGGCTGTGGCGCCGTCGGAAGCGGACGGAGTGATTTTGCCTTCGCACTGTTCGGATGGAGCTGACACCGCTATTTTAGGCGCCGGAGCGGGCATGGGCACGGTTTCCTGCGGAGCCATCGGGAACGATTCCAAGTTGAATTTGCTATCCTTTTTTTTAGACGCGGTTCCTCCCGCGTCGGACATGGCTTCGGATACTTTTACGATTTTATCGGACGCCCGTTCGTTTTTGGAACCGATCGCAAGTTTGCTGCCCGTAACTGTTTCATAAGTGGCCTCGAGACTTTTTGAATTTATGGCATCGGCGACTGTATCGGCGACTTTAGCTATTTTCGATATTTTTGAATAGTCCTGGCTTTTTGCGAAGCTGACGTTCGAGTCGGAGGTGATGACGCGGATCTCGCCGTCTTCGAAAAGAAGCGTGATCTTTGAATCCTTATCGGTTTTAACGGCGTCGTCCATATAGATGTAATCGCCTGATTTTATGGCGGTGAAGGCGGTCCCGGGGCGTAAAACGAAAGACGCGCCCTTTACTTTCGTGACCGTTGCGAGCAGCTGGCGCTCTTCCGCGGCGTTTATGAGTGCCGCGAATGCGAGGAGCAATATCAGCGATAAGGCGATGTTGCTGAAAGACAGGTCAAATGATGAAAATTTTCTCATTTTATCTCTCCCGTTATTGTAAGATGTTATGTTACATTATGACCTTAAGGATATCCTGAAGGTCCGACAAGCCTTTTTCATCAGGTTCTGAAAAACCGTCGTAACGCATTTTTTCAAGCAGCTCTTTTTTCAGTTCCGGGCTGGAGTTGATCTTGAAGAGGGCTTTTTTGAGCTTTTCGCGTAAAGCCAATGGAGTCGTTTCGAGTACGGCCCAATAATCGTTAGGTATCTCGGGCGTCTTGTAAATGGCCGTCACCTGCGCTTTCGCTTTTGCGTCGGCGTTTATCGTGACCTCGAATTCATGTTCGTTGGTGGCGCAGGCGTCAGCGGCGCCGCTCAATACGTCCTGAAGCGCTTTTTTTGGCGATCCGGCGTAATAAGTTTTTTTAAAGAATGTTTTAATGGACATATTGCTTTTCTTGAATAAAGCCAGAGGATAAAGCCGGCCTGATATCGAATCCGGATCGACGAAAGCGAAGACCTTGTCTTTAAGGTCGGCTATGCTTTTTATACCCAGATTATTTTTACAGACGATTACGCCGGCGTATGAGGTTTTTTGAGAAGCCACGCGTTGAGCCAGGGGAACAACCGGTATTACCGATTTTTCGCGCATCATAAGAAACGCCATCGGCGTGAGAAGCGCGAAATTATAATTTCCTTCCATCATTTGATTGCCGACGTCAAGATAGTTAGGCGAAAATGCCAGCTTGAATTTTATTCCAGTTTCTTTGGAAAGGTAATTTATGAGCGGCTCAAAGGCCTTACGGGTTGATTCGACGTCGCCGCGGGGGTAAAATCCGATCGTTACGGACGACGTGTCCCGGTCGGGATTTTCAAGTTCCGGGTTTGGGAAGAATTTCTGCGCTTCGCGAACCGTATCGTAAAGCGTGTCGAAACCGACTACCCAGCCTTCCATTTTAAATACGCTGCGCTGGATTTTAGTGAAGTAATTAAGGTCGTTTTCGTTGTATCTGAAGCTTACGAGCGCCTGCTTCAGCGACCGCACGAGTTCTGGGTTCATGTTGGACTGAGCGATGAACGCTTCGTGAGGGATCTTTTCGGTTTCGGCTATTATCTTGAGGCCGGACGTGTCGATGCCCTGGCATCTGGCCATCTCGATCGAACCCTTGAATATGGAGGCGCCGTCCGAAGTGCCGTTAATTATTGATTTTATGGATTCAGCATGAGACCCGGAATAAGATATCTTTGAAAAGATACCGTCGGGATCGAGTCCGCTCTTTTTGAAGAGGATTCTCGGGTAAAGATAGCCGGAAGCGCTGTCCTGGGCTACATACGAGAACCGTTTTCCTTTAAGCTGCTCAAGGGAATTTATGCCCGATTTTGAAGATACCACGACTACGCCGTTATAATAATAGCTGCCTTCGAGCTTCATGGACGTTAAAAGTTGAAGCTTGATCTTATCGGCGAGCTTTACGTAAGCGTAAGGAGGGATTATGGCCATGTCCATCTCTCCTGAAATGAAGCGCTGGGAAAGTTCGGAGTAGGTGGATGTCACATAAAGTTTGACCGGCGCCTTTATCGAGGCCGAAAGGTAATTCACGAAGGGCTGGAGCACTTTTTTCATGTCGTCATCGGAAAGGTACTTATAGGCGCCGAGCCGGAGCTCACGCGAAAATGCCGCATCAGCCGATATCAGAAAAAATGAAGCTGTTAAAAGGAGCGCGAAAAGTATTTTTGGGAAAATCGCGTTTGACTTATAACTCATAGACTACCCGCCCTCGATAATTTTAAGATTTCATGACCGCATGGAATATGCCATAATGTAAAATAATATATGGAATAATACCATATAACCGGATAAATGTCAAAAAGAAGATGAGGCGCGAGTTGACGATGTGAGTTCAAGAAATATGTCTTCGAGCGACTTTGAATCGCCGGCCCCGCTTTTCATTTTTTCTTTTATCTGGGTTATAGTTCCGTCCGCGACCATCAGGCCGTTTGAGATTATGCCGACGCGGTCGCATATTTTTTCGGCGATTTCGAGTATGTGGGTTGAAAAAAAAACGGTGCCGCCGGATTTAGTGAAATTGACGAGGATATCCTTGAGGTTTTTTACCGACTGGGGGTCGAGCCCGGAGGTTGGTTCGTCCAGAAAAAGCGCTTCCGGATTATGGCATAACGCGGCTATCAGTCCGATCTTTTTTCGCATGCCGAGCGAATAGCTTTCAATGAGATCGTTCATCGAAGGGCCCATTTCAAAAATTTCCACGAATTTTTGCGTCCGCGAGGGGCGGTCGTTCCTGGAAATATTGAATACGTCCATTATGAAGTTGAGATATTCCGAACCGGAAAGTTTTTCAAACAGGGTCGGGATGTCGGGCAGGTAGCCGAACCGGTTTTTAGCCTTGACCGGATCTTTTGTTATTGATATGCCGTCGATGAGCGCGTCGCCGCTGTCGGGCATCAGAACTCCGGTGAGAATCTTTATGGTCGTGGTCTTTCCCGCTCCGTTCGGGCCTAAAAAAGCGAAAAGCCCGGACTTTGAAACTTTAAGGTTTATGCCTTTCAGAGCTTCGAATGCGCCGTATTTTTTGGTCACCGAAATAAGTTCTATCAATTAAAATTCTCCTTTTATATATCGTTCAAACGCTTTTTTATGAATAAAAAATTGTATGGCAAGTACGGCGACCGGCACGCATGCAAGAGCATGAATGCTTTGCAGATATAGCGCGTAAGCCGCCGCCGAAAACGCCGAAATGCCAAGCGCGATAAGGCCGAAAGAGCCTTCCATTGAAACCGCGTCTTTGAGTTTCTGATTCTGTTTGAAGTTAGCGAAGCAAAAACCGAAGTCGAGCACGAGAAGATTCATCCAGAGCGTAAAAAAAGCTAATATTGAAAAGAATAAACCCGCGTCTATATATGGCGGAAGCTTTTTCATCAATAACGCGAAAATAAAACAGACCGACATTACGAAAAAATTTATTCCGCCGAACGCGGCATATTTTACGCGAAAAATGATATCCGGTGAAAACGGAAGGGATTTGAAAGCTATTATTCCGGAGCCTTCAAGGCCGAAGGCGAAAAGAGTAGAGTTCAGGCATGAAATGTAGAGCGTAAATAAAAGGAACGGCAACACGCTCATGTTTCCGAATGAAATATCGAATCCGACGAAAATGAAGAACACGGCAGGCATTATAAAAACGGAATATATTATCTGATTGGTGCGTAAAATAGTCAGCGCTTCACGTTTTAAAAGAGAGAAGAACACGCCGTGATGGCTGTATGCGATCCCGGTTCCACCGGCGCCATTGGTTTTTCCGTTGGAATAGTTTTCGGCCTGCCAGCCGTAATAAAAACATTTTTCGAATAATTTTTTTGCGAAGTATCCGGCAACCGAAGCTAGCGCGAAAAGCAAACCGAAATTGAACCAGGCTGAAGCGACGGAGCCTTTTGAAAAATCGTATATCATATTCACGAGCCACCTGGTGGGAAGCAGGTTGAAATAACCGTTCGTAAAAAATACCGTGAATTTTTGAAGCGATCCGGCTGTAATGCCGCCTTTTTCGACTAACGAAGCGGGATAATTCTGAATGAGTATGAAAAGCAATACGAAGGAAACGTTGATGATCCAGACGATACCTTCCGCCAGGCGCTTTGAAAGGCCGCGAGTTATCAGTAAAAGCATCGACATTATAAGGAAAGTTATTATAAGTTCCAGCATCAGTACGGCGATCGCGATCGCGGGCCAGTGAATGAAGCTTACGCCGAAAGATCCTGCCAGCGCGGCGACGAGCGGTATAGAAAAGATAAGATCGAGGGTGGATTTGGATAGTATTTCCATTACCTTTACCGTGAACATGGCGTTTGAACTTATAGGCAGGCAGGCTATGTTCTCAAAATATCCAGAATTAAAGAACTGTTTCAGGGTAATGAAAATGTTGGTGGAAGCGGTGAATCCGAAAAGAACAAAAAAACCGAACGCCATTGAATTTAAAACGACGGGGGTTTCCGCGTTTTTTAATGCCGCCCCTATGAATTTTACAAAGCCGAACATATTTCCGGCTATTATAAAAGGCGAAAGCAGGATGATCGTCCAGAAAATAGCGCGCCGCTTATCATTTAAAAGCACATTCCTGTACTCTAAAAGTTGATACTTTAAAAATATAAGTATCTGTTTCATCGGTCATGCTCCATGCTTATTGGATGAACGCGGGCGGCGTTCCCTTTCAAGTCAGTTTTATATCAGTTAAAGTGATTTTTGTCAAGCGTGTTATGCCGCCGTTGACAAGAAGTCAATATTTTGTTAATATGTGCATACTAAATCACCGGAGGTTTTAACATTGAAATCTATCGCTTTAATAATTTTAATGGCGGCGAATATGATATCGCTGGCGCCGCTTCAGGCCGCCGCCGCGGATGAAAATATACGGCCCGCGGATTCGTTTGAAGTCTTTTTAAGCGCCGGGCTCGCTCTTTTTTCCAGGGGGGATTACGACGGCGCGATATCCAGTTACGAAAAAGCGCTTAAAATAAAGCCGGCGAGTTTCGACGCGCTCTATAATCTGGGGCTTTCATATCAATTTAAAAAGGATAACGTCCGCGCTCTCGACATATATAAGAAGGCGATGGATATAAATCCGCGGGATTACGCGGTGAACTTAAATTACGGCATCGCGCTTGAAGATAGCGGCGATCTCGCGAAGGCGGTCGAATATCTTCAGAAAGCGGCCTCAATAGAGCCACGCCGTTTTGAAGCATATTATAACCTTTCAAACATCTATCTCCTGCAAAAAAAATACGCCGACGCGATAGACGTCTGCAAGCTCGGGCTTGCGGCCAACCCAAACCATGACAGGATCCACAATAATCTGGGTTACGCTTATTTTCATACCGGAAAAGCCTCTGACGCCATAGGTTGCGCAAAAACAGCCGTAACTATAAATCCGGCCAACGAGGTCGCCTGTTTCAATCTCGGGACGTATTATGAAGCCGGGAACGATATCGCCGCGGCGGCCCAATGCTATAAAAAGGCGCTTGAAATAAGGCCGGATTACTATGACGCGCTTTTGAATTCCGGCACGCTGGACGCGCAGTCGAACAGCCTGAAAACCGCGGAAGCGAAACTCGTGAAGGCGAAATCCTTAAAGCCGTCCGATGGCAGGTCATATTATAATCTTGGAATATTATACCATATGAGCGGCGATAAGCAAAAGGCGATAGCCGAGTATAAACAGGCGATATCGCTCGAACCCGCTTATTCGGACGAATTAACGCCTTACATAAAGCAGCTGGAAGGAAAGTGAAATAAATATAACGGCCCGAAATACGGGCCTTCATAAGCATCGGCCGATCACGGACCGATCGACGAGTACATTGGAGGCATTAAAATGTTTTTTGCGAGGACCAGACTTTTCGTTTTAATTTCAGTCATTTCTTTTTCTTATATGCTTTTCATTCCCGGCCTGCGGGCGGCGGGTAAAGTCGCGGCCGAAAATCCCGACGTTCTGAAAAAAGCCATGGAACTTATGAATCAGAAAGAATTTGATTCGGCGAAATCCATGTTGAAGAATGCGCTGCAATCAGATCCGTTGAACGAGCTTTTATGGGTGGCTTACGACAGCTGCGTCAGAAGCGATATCCAGAGCACTCCGCTTCCGCCGGTTTTAAAAGCGCCCGACGTCAGGGCTCCGGAACATTATGCGGGCACGGTCGAAGTTAAGATACCCGCGTCGTATAATGACGCTGCCGTAAATGCCGTTGATCAAAGCATGGTCGCTGATTTTTCAATATTCGAAGCCGATTTTTCCGCCGGCGCGGCGCGCGGCGATCTGGCGTGCATTTTGAATGAAAGTCTTTTTTCATTCATTAAAAACGGCGACTCCAGTTTTTTAATGCTCAAGGCAAACGAAAAGGTCGGGGTCGTAACTTTTTCGTTCAATATAAAGACCTTTCCACGCAGGGCGACGCTCGAACTTTCCAACCGGACCGTGAAAAAGGATAAATTCGCGGCCGACGCGCCGATCGTAATCGCCGTGAACGATTCCAAGGCGAATTATGAAGCCGTTAAAATAAGCAACAAGCTGGGCATTTCCTCTTTCGATATAACCAATCTTTGTAAAAGCGGCAACAATATGGTCACATTGACGATTGAAAAAAGTCCGCACCCGTATCTGTTAAAAAGCGCGCGTGTCGTTCTGGCGTTTAAAGATTGATGGTAACGCTTTTTTCATCGTCGGGCGCCGCGGTTGAACAGAACTCGAAAAGCTTGCGTCCGCTTTTTTTATAATCGGCGTGCCTGAAAAAGAGCTCTTCGAAAGGCCCGGCGGTTTTTGAAGATCCCTGCCGGATAACGAAAACGGGTTTATTATCCGAAGCGTTGCGAGCATTTTCAAGTATTTCTTTAATATCCGCGTTTTTAATTATTTTTATGCCGGCGCCGAAAATCTTCCGGAAATATTGCATCGCGAGATCGTCCCGTACGGCATTTCCGCCGCTCATAAAAAACCATTTCGCGCCCGGCGGCCAGCTTCGCGAAACCGCGAGGATCGCAAGGTAAATATCGGTCGCTTCGCGCGAGCAGTTTTTAAGTATATCTTTTTCACGCGCTGGAGAAAATTTTACGGGAGAAGGTTTTAATAATTGGATTTTTTTTGAGATCTTGATCCTTTTGCTTAAAAGTTTAAGTATCAAGGAATCGATATTGTCGATAAAATAACGCAGCTTTTTTAAAGAGGATTGCAAGATTCGTTCTCCTTAATTGATTCCTAAAATTAACTTGACATCGCCAGAAAATTATTATATTATGAATAAACCCAATAAGTCAAGCATTTTGAAAATATAAAAAACAGCGGCATGGATTTCTGCTGTTTTTTTATTTAGCGTAATTTTTTTTAGGAGTACGTTATGAAAATCGGCATATCATCGAAATTTTCGTTTTTTTTATTCCTTTCGTTCTTATTGTTTCATAACAGCGTTGCTGCCGCGGCATCTCTCGACGAGATAGTAGCGAAGGCCGTTTCGGACTCACGCGACATGAAAAAAATTTATATCACGCTTAAAAATGGCAATAACGATAATCTGCTGACGGAAATCGGCTACAGGCCTAATTTTTCGGTAAGCGTAAACAACAAAAATGCTTATCAGTACAGCCTGAGCCAAAAAGTGGCCGATATGGTCAGCTTTTCCGTTTCCCGAAGCGAGGACAACGATACGGCCGACAGCCAGACCACCAGTTATTCGCTTTCTCTTGATTTGAGAAGGCTCGATAACGCGGACCTTAGGATCGCTAAATTTGGATACAACCTGGATCTTTTGATGTTCGTCAACGAACGCGAAAAATTCAAGTTCAACCTCATCAAGCAGTTCTACGATCTCGTTCTCGCGCTCGAGGAATATAAGGTCCTCGAAAGCTCCTGCGAAAGGTGGAAAGGCATGCTTGATTATTCGAAGTCAAAATATGAGCTCGGGCTGGCCAACAAAATAGATTATCTGAACTCGGAGGTCAATCTCGGAAACGCTCAGAACGCGCGCTTGCTTCAACAGCAGACGATAGAACATCAGAAAGAACTTTTGATGGACGTTATCGGCTGCGATCTGAAGAACGGCGAGACAAGCGGAATCGAGCTGAAATATGACTTGAAATTCGAGCCTCTCGATTCAAGCGAAGTGTCGAAGATAGCGGCCGGAGGCATTGAAGGCTTCGTCAGGGAGGACCTGGAAGCTGAAAAAGTAAGGCTTAAAATAGCCGGCCTCAAATATTCCAAAATAAAAAAGCAGGCGCTTCCCAAGGTTAAACTCAGCCTTGGCCGCGTCGAATACAAGGACCCGGCATATGAAGACAAATTCACTTCCATGCTGTCGTATAACTTCGTTCTCGGAAAACAGGACAATCAGATAGCGGAATGGAGCGAAAAAAACAATCTCGAACTCAGGAAAATGAGCCTTGCCGATCTTGAAAATGCGGTTTTAATAGAGCAACGCGAAATACTGCGCCGCTTAAAATATCTTGAAGAGGCATACGCGATAGCCTCGAAAAGTCTCTCTCAGGCCGAAGAAAATTACGAATTTTCAAAGCTGAGCTTTCAGAAAGGAATGATCTCCAATATAGACCTTCGCGACGCGCAGGACAAGCTTACGGACGCTAAAAGGACCGTTATAAGCCTTATCGTGCAGTATAAAGTCGCGAGGAGCCGTTTTTATTATGTTATGGGTAAAGACCTTTAAAATTTTATGATCAGATCCGGTATTTTTATAAAAACATCTCTTTCAATCTTGCTTGTCTTGCTTGTCGCAAGCTGCTCTTACAGCCCGCTTCGATATCTCGGCTTCTCAAGCCAGGCTTCCGTTATGCCTTCTGAATATAGTTCGTACAGGGTCCCGCAGGGGACGTTTGCCGTAGTGCTTAAAGGCCGCGGCACGGTCGATTGCGTTAAGGAATATAACGTATCCGTGCCGGATAAGATATGGGGTTCGAGAATCGAAAAACTCACTGAAGAAGGGGTAATCGTTACGTCCGGCGAGATCATTTGCAAGCTCGCGACCAGAAATATTGAAGAAGGCCTTAACAGGGCGCTATCACAGCTCGCCAACGCCGAGACTGAGATGGAGGACGTTAAAAACACCAATATTATTGAGGAAATAACCAAAAAGACCGAAATCCAGAAAAAAGACATACAGTACGAGGTGAATATATCTAAACTCGAATATATCAGGCAGGGCGCCGATACCGCTGATATAGCGATATCTGAGATCGGCATCGAGAAGAACGAAGCTTATATCGCAAACTTCAAGACGAAAATGCAATCTCAGAAGGAACTCATGAAAAGAGGTTTTTTAAGCTCCTTTCAATTCGAGGATATGCTTCTTGAATATCAGCGCAACGTCCTGGAGCTTGAACAGAACAAAAATAAACTTTCAATGTACAAAAAGCTTCCCGACACCGGCGAAGTCGAAAAATATGAAATGCTCGCGGATAAGTTTAAGATAGACGGCGATCTTACTAAAAAAGAATTCAAGGCCTTTCTTAAAATAAATCGCCTCGAGGAAGACAAGAAAAAGCTCGATATCAAACAAAAAAAGCATCAATTCGACCAGGCCAAGGATATTATCGATAACGCGGAGATTAAATCCCCTATCGGAGGCACGCTTATTTATCCGAATACGTGGATGGGGAAGACGCGCGTCGGGATGGAAGTCTGGGCCGGGCTTAACATACTAAAGATCGTCGATCTTTCCAATATGAAGATAACGGTAAAGGTCAATGAAAAATACGTTGATATGTTCAAGGAGGGAGCGGCAGCCAGAATATTTATAAGCGCTCTTGCCGGAAAGGCGTTCCGCGGATACGTCAAGTCAGTATCAAAGTTAGCCAAGCTCAAGGACAATAACGATCCAAAGGGGCCCAAGGAATTCGATGTTACCGTATGCTTTAGCGAAACCGCCGAAATTAAGCTGCTGCCGAAAATGTCCGCGGATGTGGATATAATATGCGGGGAGTTTGGCGGCGTTTCAAAGGTGCCCAGGGATTTCGCGCCGGATAAAACAATAAAAATGATGCGGCCGCTTGAAACGAAGTTAACCCTTTCGAAAAAGCGCGTTGAAAAACCGGAGGCGAATATGGCTGAAATAGCCAATGAAGACATAGATTTTTATTATGTAAAAGGCATGCCGGAAGGCGCGGTTATAAATATTCCGTCCGGCTCGGAAGCGGGGGAAAATGGCGTACGCAAAAATTAACGGATATAAAAAATATACTTTATGGGCCGCCGCTTTTATCTTTCTTTTTATGATTTTCTTTTTTTTCGGCGGTTCAAAAGAAACGAACGGGGTTCTGGACGCGCCTTATACCGTCAAAACTTCAGATATTCGTGAAAGCATCCCTTTGTACGGAGTAATAGAGGCGCGCGAAAAGTTCGAAATATCGGCTCCTTTCAGCGGCATTATCGAATACCTTAAAAATGAAGGCGATTTCGTGAAAAAAGGCGATGTCGTAGCCCGGCTTGAAACTTATGAACTCAAAACGCAGCTCGAGGACAACCTGCTTCAAAAGAGAAAAATAGAGATCGATCTTCAGATAAGCCTTGACGATCAGGACCTCAAAATATTTGAGAAAAGAAACCGGAAATTATATGAGAAAATCAATAAACGCAAGGACGAGATCAAGCTCGACCAGCTGAAATATGGCCGCGATTACACTCAAAAGCTTGAATATGAATTTAATATCGAGAACGCCGATATCGAGATCCAGAGCCTTTTGGAAGAACTTTCGGAAAAACAGGTGATGAAAAAAAGCGGTTATATATCCGATACCGATATCGCCGATCTTAACAATCAGATATTCTCTAAAAAAAAATCCAAGGAAATAATTTTACGCAACCTTAAAAAGCTCATGCGCGGAAATGATCCGAAGCAGATAATGGACAAGGAATCCGAAATTAGAACCGATTCGCTTTCCGTGGAATTGGCGGATTCGGCCTATGAAATACTTATCGGCAATAAAAAGGGCTTGAAAAAAGGCGTTCAGGACAGAATGGATAAGATCGCCAAGGACATATCCTACTGCCAGTCCATGATAGACGACGCCGAGATAAAGTCGCCTATCGACGGCATCGTAATATATGGAAAAACCTGGATAACCGAAGGGCAGCGGGAAAAGGTCAAGATAGGGATAAACGTATTCGAAGGCTGGCCTTTCATGTCGATATCGGCGCTGGATCAGATGAACATATTGTTTAAAGTCAACGAGGTCGATATATCCAGGATAAAAAAAGGAATGAAGGTCGAGTTCAGGCTGGCGTCCAACACTGAAAAACTTTTGAACGCCGAAATTATAGAACTTGGGAATGTAGCGAGCGTCTCGGAGATGGACGCCAATGAGATATGCAACATTCCGGTAAAAGCGAGAATAATTGAAGATTCCGCCAAACTTAACTTGAAGCCCGGCATGAGCGTTAACGCGGAAATAATTCTGAGTGAAAAAAAACAGGTCGTGGCCGTTCCGAAGGAAGCTGTTTCGTCCGACGGCATGGTGAAAATGGCCGACGGAACTTTGAAAAAAGTGGACGCGGGAGCATCGAACCTTTTCATGCGCGAGATAATATCAGGCATATCGGCCGGCGACACCGTGCTCATCAGAAAGAACGCCGCTAAAAATTATGCGGGCGAAGGAGCGCGGACGGAATCCTATAAAGTCGTCAAAGCTTCTATCGCGAACGCCATAAAAGAGATAGGCGAACTCGTTCCAGAAAATAAAACCAACGTTTCGGTTCCATTTTCCGGAAAAATAAACAAGATCGTAGAAGAGGGCGTCGACGTGGTCAAAGGCTATGAGATCGCCCTCATAGACGTTAAGGAAAAAAGCGATAAGCTCATGGAAAAGGAGCTGCGGGCAAAAGTTCTGGAGAAGGAGCGCAAGCTTATCGAAGAGCGTTCGGCTTCGGAGATACGTCAAATCGAGAATGCACTGACAGTTAAGGAAATGGATAAAAAAATTGCGATGCTCGATTATGAGATATTGATAGCGCCGCTTAAATACGAGAACGACAAGGATTTTCAAATAGCCATAAAATTATGCGAAAATTCACTTAAAGGGGTGGAGAACGAATTTAAATTAAAGCAGGAAATGGCTAAAAAAGGATATGTTTCCAACAGCGAGATCAAGAAGATCGGAATACGGCTAAATAAGTCAAAGGCTGATATGTCGATAGCCGAATATAAGTACGATTATGAAAAGTCATTACCCCTGCCGAATAATGTTGTAAAAGCGCAGATCGAACTTGAAAAGGCGACGCTAGATTTCGAGCTGACGTCGCTTAAGCTTCAGAAGCGCCATAAAAAGCTCGAATATGACATGGAAAAAAATTCGATTGAAACCAAATTCAATAAAAGCCAGCTGGATGAGACGCAAAAGATCGTCAATCAGGCGAAAGTATCGGCGCTGATGTCCGGGACCGTAATATATGTCAGCAAATGGAGCAACGAAGGCCTTCGCAAGATCAAGGAAGGCGATATAACACGCGCCAAGATGACGTTCATGGAAATCGCCAATCTCGATAAATTTTATATAAGCGGAATAATTCCGGAAGAGCAGTTTACCAGGATAGCGGCGAGCCGCGAGGTTGAATTTTATCTTCCCGCCTCTCCCGACGTGAGATATAAATCAAAAATAAGAAAGGTAGGGCTTTTCGCGCGTGAAAAAGAGGAAGCCGGCGCGTTCAACGAACGGTCCGAGGCCACCGGCGAGACGCCGAAATTTTTCGACGTCGAGATTGAAACGGACGCTAAAAATCCCAAATTTCAGCCAGGCATATCCGTTAATTTCGACATCGTCATAGATTCTAAAAAGGACGTTATCAAAGTTCCGCGCAAATTTTTATTCAGGGACGATTCCGGATATTATGTAATTAAAAGCGGCGGCGAGACCGCGCGCGTCGAGACCGGAATAAAAAGCGCTGAAGAGGCCGAGATAGTTTCCGGATTAAGCGAGGGCGATGTTATTGTTTATTGAGATATTGACGGACGGAATAATAAATTTCTGGCATAACAAGCTTCGCACTTTTTTGACGATGCTTGGCATAATTTTCGGCGTGGCAGCCGTTATAGCCATGCTCGCCATTGGAAACGGCGCGAAGATAGAGACAGTCAAACAGATTGAAATGTTCGGCGCGACCAATATATTAGTGCGCGCGGTGAAACTTAACAGCGATAAAATGGACGATGCCGTCAGAAGGCTTTCAGAAGGTCTTTCGATCGAGGATGCCGAATATATCAAAGCGGTTCTTCCGTTCGTAGTAAATATAGCGCCTCAGGTGGAAATGCCCGACGTTAAAGTGAAATATAATTCGCTCGAGCCCAAGGCGAACGTGGTCGGCATCGATGAAAATTTTCAAGGCGTAATGCATTCGAAGATTCAGGAAGGGCGCTTCATAGATGCTGACGACATTAAAATATTCAGGCGCGTTTGCGTCATCGGGCCGAAGATCCGGAAGGAACTTTTTTTTAACGAGCCCGCCATAAATTCGATCATAAGAATAGATAATCAGCAGTTTACCGTTGTCGGAGTCACCGCCGGGCGTGGAGTTGAAAAAGGTTCCGCCGCCGAGCAAAAGGTCCAGATAAAAACCAGGGACGTTGAGAGTGATATTTATATACCTATAACTGTCGCGCAGAAAAAATTCCCGCTCACCGTCAGGCAGGGTGAGTCTTTTTCCAAGGCTCTTTATAACCGGGTGTCCGACATGTCGATTGAAGTAAAATCGACGGACTGCCTGGCGTTCGCCAAGACTTCCATAACTTCCATATTAAAGCGCCGTCACGCCGGGACCGATGATTTTGAGATAATCGTTCCGCTGGAGGTCCTCGAGCAGAGTAAAAAAGCCGTCGAGATATTCAATCTTGTAATGGTACTTATCGCAAGCCTTTCGCTTATAGTCGGCGGCATAGGCATTATGAATATAATGCTCGCGACGGTCACCGAGCGTACGCGTGAAATCGGCATCAGGCGCGCTATAGGCGCGACGCCGTTCGTCATACTTGTTCAGTTCGTCGCCGAGGCCACTATAATTTCCGTATTTGGCGGTTTGATCGGGATATTCCTCGGCTTCGGAATAAGCTACGGAGTGTCGGTTTATACCGGCTGGAGCACTTATACGACTTTCTGGTCGGTCATGCTCTCTTTTTCATTTTCGGTTTTTACCGGAGTGTTCTTCGGCTATTACCCGGCCTATAAGGCGTCGTCGAAAGACATAATTGACGCGCTCAGATACGAATAATACGGAGGCGTTTAATGCAGTTCGAAAATTCGCTGGGAAGCTTGGAAAAAAGGATCGCGGATGCGGTTGATAGAAGAAACATCAGATTTAAGAATGAATATGGAACAGCCCCTATATCGTCCGGCGGTATAACCGTCGTCGCCGCGTCAAAATATGTCGACGCGCACGCGATAATCAAGGCCGCGAAAGCCGGCGTTAAGATATTCGGCGAGAACCGCGTGCAGGCTCTCAAGGAAAAATCCGAATTTATAAAAAACAATGAGCCCGATATATTTTCTAATATCGAATTTCAGCTTATAGGGCATCTTCAGTCCAACAAGGTTCGCGACGCCGTGCTCTATTCTTCCTTGATACAGAGCGTAGATTCATTGAAAATCGCGGAGAGGATAAACGAATACTGTGAAAAGTCGGGAAAGGACATGAGCGTTCTTATCGAGCTGAAAACTTCGTCGGAAGAGACTAAAGCTGGCGTTGCCGAGGGATCCGTTCGTGAAATCGCGGCTGGCATAACGAAACTTTCAAGGCTCAAATTCGCGGGAATAATGACCATGTCCGAACTTACCGACGATATAAACGTTGTACGCCGTTGCTTCGATAGCGCATATCGCGTTTTCGCCTCGCTCGCGAAAGAATATCCGGCGAGCTGTAAATACCTGTCGATGGGCATGACCGACGATTTCGAGACGGCCATAGAATGCGGCGCCAACATGATAAGGCCGGGACGGGTTATATTTGTTAATAACTAACCTTTTTTATGTTTGGCTCTGGAACGTTATATTTAAGAAGTTGAAATAGAAAAAGATCGTCTTACAAGAGAAAAGTTGATGCCGCCTTCGGCCGCCATTTTAAAACGGGCTCAACTGTTATTTTTGACTTACTCGTGTTATAAAAATGGACGGGTTCATTTACCGGCATAAAATGTGACGGAATTAAAAATGCTATAAAAAAAGCGCCCATGCGCCGGCTATCATTATTAAAACTCCCGTCAGGCGTCCGCTTATATCTTCATTCAATATTAATTTAGAAAGAAAGACGGTGACTATCATGGAGAGCATGGAAGCCGGCTCCGCCACGCTGACGTCTATTCTGGCTATCGCGTAAAGCAGGAACAGGTAAGTATAGGCGTTGACCGCTCCGGCCTTTAGCGTTATCGCCCTGCGCTTCTTAAAGAGGTCCACCGCTTTATAAAATTTACCTTTGTATAAGATATAGAAAAAAAGAAAAACGGTCATGAATAAATAAATGCTGAAACCGTAAACCAGCGGGCCGGTGGTTTTTAAAACGAAGCCGTCGATGGTTCTGCCGATAGCCATGAAAAAAGAGCAGATTATCATCAAAACGCAGGCGTGATTTTTAAATATCGCTTTAAGAGACGATAATATGCCTCTCTGGCGGCTTAGAAACGATGCGCCGTATAAAAGTACGCTTAACCCGGTGACCTTGAGTATCGTTATTTTTTCGCCGAGAAAGAATGCCGTCAGCAGCAATAAAAAAAATACGTTAAAATTGTAAAGCGGACTTACGAGCGAGACCTCGCCCGTCGAAAGCGATCTCACGTAAAGCAGAAAAGCCAGGCAGTAAATGGCGCTGCTTACGGCGGAATATATAACGAAATTATAATCCGCGGGAGCAGGCGCCCAAAACATGCATGGCGTGAAGAAGATCATTGAAATGCAAAAATAGAGAAAAGTGGCCGATTCGCTTTCGGCTTCTTCTCCGAGTTGTCTTACCAGGATTTTTTCGTAGCCCAGCAATATTATTCTGCCGGCGAGAGCCAGATATGCCCAGAACATAAAATGGCCATTCCTTTCATATCTACTACATTTCAGCTTTTTCAATCAGCGCGCGAGGAATTTTCAACCGTGGAACTGATCGGGGAAAATCCACTGAAATATAGAGGCGCACATTATATTACATTTCAACTATATATGCAAGAAAAAACGCGATTTAAAGATGACTTTTTTTCGAGTATATGCTATAATTAGCCGGTGGCCGAAACGGAAAATTTCAGCGGAGGATAGATGATAGCCGACAGATGGTACGCCGTTTTACAGTCGAATGAATTAAGGAAAGGGAAAAAAGCCGGCATAAGAAGGTTCGGCGAAGACCTCGTCCTGTGGCGCGGCGATGACGGAAAGATAGCGTGCGTCGCCGATAAATGCATACACAGGGGCGCGTCGCTATCATGCGGAACCGTCGTTAAAGGCAGGATAAAGTGCCCTTTTCACGGATTCGAATTCGACCCTTCCGGAAGATGCACGTTGATACCGGCTAACGGCTCGGCGACACCGGTGCCGTCTAACTTTAAAACCGCATCCTACGCGGCGCGCGAGTCGCATGGCTATATCTGGCTATTCTTCGGAACGGCCCGCGAAGATCTTCCGGAAATAAATTTTTTCAAGGATATCGACGATTCTTTTTCGTATACGCAGATGACCTCCCGCTGGCCCGTCCATTATACCAGATGTATCGAAAACCAGCTCGATCTGGTGCATCTTCCCTTCGTTCATAAAACGACTATAGGGTCCGGCGGCAAAACGCTGGTCAACGGTCCTTATGTAAAGTCGGATACGTCCGGCATAAAATTCTGGGTGAACAACGAGCGCGATAACGGTCAGAAACCGGCGGGCCCCGAAGATATAAAACCGCCGGAAGAAGGCCGCGTTCATATAGAATTCCTCTTTCCGAATTTATGGCAGAACTGGATAAGCGATAAGCTCAGGATATTCATTTCATTTACGCCGGTGGACGATTCAAATACCATATTATACATGCGCGTATATCAGAAGATATTTCAGATCCCGGTGCTCGTATGGTTTTTTAACGCCATGATGCTCGCTTACAGCGTTATAATTTTAAACCAGGACAGACGCGTCGTCATAACGCAAAAACCCGTCAAAACATCGCTTGCGATGGACGAAAATCTTATAACCGGCGATCTTCCGATAATAAAATACCGGATGATCCGCGATGAATTGCTCAAAAAAAATAACAAGGAGATGTAATCATGCAGGACGTATTCTTTTTAAAACCCTTCGCCCAGGAAGTGGACGGCAAGTACGACATGACCCTCGAGGCTCTTAAGACGAAGCTTTCCGACGGCTGGTCAATAGTAAACACCGTAGATCTCACCAACCGCACATCCTCGAGCTCGGCGCGCGACATAATATTCGTGGTTCTCGAAAAATAACGCTTTTGGCGGGCTCCGGTTTGATATAAAATTTACTGATTTATGATAAGCTTGACTTTTTTTTCGGCGAGCGTTACGACCGCGGTCCGCCCCGAGTTGAATTCGAGATAATCGTTTTCAATGCCGTCGCTGAATATGACCCCGCCCGAAGGCGTTCTGGAGATAATCGTAAGTTCCCGCTTCGCGGTTATGGTTCCGTACGCTATGCCTGTCCCGGACGTCTTGCTTTCGAACGGCTCCCTGACCGAAAAAACCAGATGTTCGGAGTTCCAGGCGAACTGCGTAGAAGACTCCGGAATATTTTTGACATTATCATGCCTGGCGACAATGCCGCGCGCTCCCGCGACCACTGCGCGAAGCCAGCCGGTGGACCCCGCTCCGGTCGAGATTATTATTCCGCTGGAGAGCTGGTCTTCTTCCCGGAGCGCGTGCCTTATCGTATAACGAAGTGAAGTATGGCTTTTCGGGCCCACGAATATATCGTTGACCGCGTATAGTTTCTGGCCGTTATCGAGCGATACTTTCGCCATGGATATTTCAGAGTGTGAAAACCCGCCTCTTAAAATAATTTCCAGCTTGGCTCCCGCGTTTTTGATCTCGAACGGAAGCAGCACGCCGTCGATTTTGGACCTGTCCGGATTTATGGCGAAAATATACTGGCCGCTCAGGTATTTGGCCGTATTCACTACGAGACCGTCCGGGCCGAGCGTCATCACAAGATCGTTATTTCCGAATAAAAAATTGGTCAAAAAGCCGCGTTCGATGAACTGGGATTTCATTTCGCGCGGAATGATCCGTTTCAGTTCTTCGAGCGACGCAGCGTAGGAATTGTGGAACGCTTCGTATTCGGCGAACGACTGGCCGGAGTGCTCGATATAAAACTTCGCCTGCGCGAGCGTATTGAATCTTTCGATAAGTTCCTCGAGCGGCGTTTTTTTCGTGACGACGATTATTCTGTCGAACATTTTATTTTTCCATTCGGGCCATCATTCAAGCGCTATTTTTTTTCGTTCAATATCGCTGAAAGAAGGTCGGGCGTGATCGTTAAATTGCCTATTTTAGAAGCGTTTTCGCCGAGCGTCCTGAAGCCCTGCGCCAGAAGGATGCGCGGATCGAGGTTTTTATACGGAGCGAGTTCGAGCTCGGTCGCTTTTGATTTGAATTCAGCCTCTTTTAGCGTATTTGCGCCGTTGAGCTCGACGAGCTGCTGGCGGCCCTTTTCGATGGCGATCTCTGAAGAGAGTTCGTTTTCCTTGATCTTTTTTTCCTGTTCGACGGCGGCCGCGCGCCTTGAATAGATGGCCTCGTCGGCTTTTTTCTGGAGCGTCTCGCGGTACTCGGCCTCGAGCGCCTTGGATATCTCCGGCGTCGGGGTGACGGCCGTGAGCGAGATGTTGAGGCATTCTATCGACATGGTTTCGAGGAACGGGTCTTTTTTTATTTTGTCCAGTATTTCCTTCGAGAGCACGTCGGTCTTTTTAACCGCGTCTTCAAGAGAATAACGCTGTATTTCCGAGCGCGTCGCGATCTGGGCGGCGTTGATTATTCGCTGGGAAAGTTTTCCGGGGTCGTCGGAATTATATCTTCCGGTGCGCGGATCGATAGAAAAATCAAGCCTGGAGGATATTTCGTGCGGGCTTTTTATTTTATACGTGAGCTGGCCCTGGACCGTAACGGCCTGATAGTTGTGGGTGATTTCGTTGAAAATGAAAGCGGAATCTATTGTCTTGACGGGGACCGCTATTATCGTCGTATTTAATTCGAAGCTGAAAAAAGATATGCCGACGCCTTCCTTGAGGATCTTTCCGCCGGAGAATTTGAAGATGTAGTCGGTCGGTTCGCCTTTGAAGTAGTTAATAAAGAACATGGTCCCCTCCGTTTCGAAGTTTTCTTTGAAAATATCTCAAGCATTTTAACAAAGAGGATGCGGATTGTCAATAAGGGCCGGATATAAAAGTTTTGACGGATATTTTCACGCGCCGCCGTAAAAGGGCATTGCGCTGGAAATACCGTATCAAATATGGTTTTTCGGGCTTTTTTATGGCCGCCGGAACCCGCGCGGGGCGGACAAAAAATAAAAAGCATCGCTATCAATATTTTCAGACGCCGGTCGATAATTACTTCAAGAATATGTTTTATTCACTTACGGACATTGTGGTAATAATTTTTAAGGCTTTCGAACTTCTTATATTGATAAGGATATTAATGTCATGGGTGCCGTTTGGAAGGAATTCGGAGTTTCGAAATTTTGTGAGGGCTTTTACGGAACCGCTTTTGAGACCCTTCCGTATCTCGGTCAATTTGAATCCGGCAATGGGCGTGGACCTTTCCCCGATGATAGCGATATTCGTGCTATACCAGGTTGAAATGCTGGTTTTGCATTTAATAAGATTAGTCTAGAAATAAATTATTAATTATAAAATAAATTATCGAAAGGTTGTGGTATGAATGAGATTAACCCCGATTGATGTTCAACAGCACGTGTTTCAGAGATCGTTTCGCGGATTCGACGAAGCTGAAGTAAATGAATTCATCACGAAACTTTCCAAAGAATATGAAGTAGTATATGCTGAAAATCGTAATCTTACTGAACAGGTCGATAGATTGAAAGCCCAGATGAAAGATTATATCGAACTTGAAAAAACGCTTAAGCAAACCCTTGTTTCCGCGCAGCGGACTTCTTCCGACCTGAAGGTCAACGCCGAACGCGAATCGGAACTTCTTTTGAAGGAAGCGGAGCTGAAAGCCGAAAAAGTTATCGAGGACGCCCGCGTCGAGGCGAAGGAGCTCATGAAGGAAATTCAGGAGCTTAGAAAAACGAAGCGCGTATTCAAGCTTGAAATGAAGAACCTGCTCGAATCGTTCGCTGAAATTTTAAGGTCCGACGAGGATTCGTCGAACCGGAGAGCGCAGAATAGAAAAGATTCGCAGGCTAATGCTGAAGCGTAAAAAAATCAGATAAAAAAATAAAAAAACGGGACCGATATAAAACGGTTCCGTTTTTTTTTGATTTGCCATGCGTCAGGGTAAGTTTGGCGGATATGGAAGCGATATTTTCAGCCCGCGAAATTATTTTGCCGCGGCAATTTGAAATTTATTGAATATTGCGAAAGTATATGTTATATTTAATATAGTAAGAAAATTAATAATTCAAATCGCAATAAGGACTGATCATGAGAAAATTCCTGGTACTTCCTGATAATACGAGAGTAGGCGTCAGAAGAGCAGAAATGTCCGATATACCCGGTATATTGGAACTCTACAATAAGGTTTATTCCGGAAAATACACCCTGCCCGAGGCTACCGACGCGGGCGATGCGGCGAAAATAATAGGAGATTCAGGCCATTTCTGGTATCTCGCGGTCCATAAAAAACGCGTTATCGGCTCCGTCATATTCGCCGTCGAGCCGGCTCATAAACTTGGAAAAGTATACGCCGCGGTCGTTCTTCCCGAATATCAGGGGAAAAACATAATGCATTTCATGGTAAAAGAGGTCATAGACTATCTTTGCAATATTGCGAAAGTTTTTGACGCCATATACGCCACCACGCGAACGGTCTCATTCGCCCCGCAGGTGGTTTTAGAACATGTCGGTTTCATCAGCCTCGGCATATTTCCAAACGTGCGCCGCGTGCAGAAGCATGAAAGCCACGGGCTCGAAGTTTATTACTCGAAGACCGCGTTTGAGAACCGCGTTTTGATGCCGACCTTGATACCCGAGCTTCGCAAATTCTATAAAATAGCCCAGGATCTCCTGCATCTTGAGGACGCGCTGATCGTCGACAAGGTTGAAGACGTGCCGCAGGAAGACTCCATATGGTTCATTTACGAGGACGACGAAAAGAAGGTAGCCGAAAAATATAATGAATATATTAAACAGGGCGATAAAATATTGGGCTTTTTCCCCTTCGCTACGCCGAATATGCGCTTTTATTCCAAGGACATGAAGCACGAAATATTCTGCAATATCAACAGGCAGGATGGCCACATGGCTATAATAGGCTTTAAATGCCAGGCGCGGAATTTCACCAATCTCCTCAATTCATTCTGCCGCGCTGCTCAGGCCGTGGCCGGCGCCGAATACGTGGAGCTTCTGGTTTCGGCATTCGACCCTACGCATCAAAAACAGGCTCTGGAAGCCAAATTTCTTCCGTGCTCTTATTTCCCGGCCATGTCGATGACGAGCGAAGGCGAGCGCATAGATTATCTGGCCATGTCGCGTTCCTTTGTAAATCTTGATTTTACCGAGATCCATCTCGTGAAGAACAACCAGAAATTCCTGGAGGCTTTTATGGAGTGCTGGTATAATCAGATGCTCAGGTTCAATAAGCCGTTTGACGATGAAACGAATATTTTCAACGATTAAATCAGTTCAGTCAATCCGAACGAAAGGTTGAAGCTATGTTAAGGAAATCAGGTAACTTGTACGATATAACCGATCCTTTTGCATTCGACGGCTCGTCATGCGAAAAGTTTTTCGATGCGATGCGCGAATCCTTCAATCAGCATTTTTACAATTCGGATTTCTATTACAAACTCTGCCAGAGCCAGAATTTCACGCCTTCGTCCCTGAATAATTTCGAGGACATCTATAAAATCCCTTATATTTTCGTAAATAATTTCAAGGAATTCGAGATAATCTCGGTGCCCGAGGAAAAAATAAAACTCGAGTTGACATCTTCCGGAACGAGCGGTCAGCGAAGCCGGATCGTGCTGGATAAGATCTCATATGACAGGATATTAAAGATAGTGAGAAATATATACGGCGCGCTTGGTATGGTCGACGACGCCCGCGAGGTTAATTATATCTGTTTCACGTACGATCCGCGCGTGGCTAAAAACGTCGGCACGGCTTTCTCGGATAAGGTTCTGACCGGTTTAGCGCCCCGCCATGAAGTTTATTATGCGATACAGTTCGATAAAAAAAAGAACGATTTCTTTTTGAACGAGGAAGGCGTAAAGGAACAATTCATAAAATATTCAAGGGATAAAAAACATCCGTTAAGGGTTCTTGGATTTCCTGCCTTTATTTATAAGATATTGACCGAACTGCGCGCGGAGCGCGGCAAGAATTTCAGCTTTCACCCCGATTCATTCGTTATGACTGGAGGCGGCTGGAAGGGGCAGCAGGAGAAGGAAATCGTGAAATCGCGGTTCAAAGCCGAGATCGGCGAAATCCTCGGCATCGCGCCTGAAAACACCCGCGACTGTTTCGGAATGGTGGAACACGGAATACCATACGTTGAATGCGAAAAATCGAATATTCACGTCCCGATATATAGCCTCGCCGCCGTGCGCGACCCGCTTACGCATGAAAGGCTCGGTTACGACGCGGCGGGGCTTTTGCATCTTTATACGCCGTACATAAACTCCGTGCCGTCGATATCCCTTTTGTGCACCGATAAGGCGGTTCTCAGAAAAAACTGCGGATGCGGCCGGGCGGGCGATTACATAGAGTTAGCCGGCAGGGGTGGCGTTAAAAAGCATAAAGGCTGCGCTATTCACGCGGCGGAATTACTTTCGAAAAGGTGATGTTGAAAAATGCCCGAGGCTTATATATTTGGAAGATTTATCGATGATTTCGACCCCACGCCTGAAAATTTCACGGAGCTTATAAAAGAATCGGCGGCGAAAAAAGAGAAGATCGCCGGAGCGAGCGTTCTGGAGATAATAAATATCCTGGATCGCGTTTCGAGGGCATGGTCCGATAAAAATTACGGTCCGCGCGTCGAAGCCTGGAATTATTTGAAATCTCGGACGGGTTATTCCGATGAAATGCTGGAGCTTGGATTTGAAGCGATATCGAATATAACCTCCGCGAATTATCTGAAAAATCGTATCGCGGCCGAGTTGCACGCCGAAACTCCCGTCAATAAACTTGATTCGCTTGAATACGCCAAGTCGTTCGCCGGGTCCATGAAGATCGTTCCGCTTGGAAATCTCCTGCACGTTTCGGCTTCGAACGTCTTTATATCCGCGGTGGATTCTCTTGTTTCAGGATTCATAACGAAGAACGTGAATTTTCTGAAGCTTTCGCGCGGCGACATCAGTTTTCCCCTTATATTCGCTCGCGCCATCATCGAATTCGATAAAAACAACTTGTTTTCCGACTGCTTTTCCGCGTTTTACTATAGGGGCGGAGACGAGGCGGCCGAGAAAGTTTTCAAGGAGAATATGGACGGCGTGGTCGTCTGGGGCGGCGCCGAGGCTGTCGGGGCGTGGCGCGCCGGCGCTTCGATAAAAGCTCGCATCATCGAATATGGTCCGAAAATAAGCTTTTCGCTTATCGATCTTTCGGCGGTTGAAACCGGAATGGAACTTGAAACGATATGCGCCGGACTATCCGTGGATGTTTCCATATGGGAACAGACCGCCTGCTCTTCGCCTCAAAACGTATACGTGATCGAGTCGAAACGATTCGACGCGAAATATTTCTGTGAAAAACTATATGACGCGATGCGCCAGAAAGCCGCGGCCCTTCCGATGAAGGAACTTACGATGGACGAGGGAGTCGAGATATTGAAGGCGCGCGAGCGCGCCGGCGCGTGGGAGATCAAGGGCAGCGGGAAAGTTTATTATAAAAAGAGCGGCCCGCATTGCACCGTGATACTGTCGGAAAATGAAGCGGTTGAAACTTCTCCGCTTTTCAGGACGGTCATAGTCAAAAAGATATCTTCTGCAAGCGATTTTTATTCGGCGATATCCGGCATCGGCTTTTATCTGCAAGCCGTTTCGGTCTACGTCGCCCCGCGGGCGCGCGAGGCGGTGGCTGAAAAGCTTTATTCGCTCGGGGCCAACCGCGTCCTTTTTCCAGGCGACCATGGCGGCCCGCCCGAAGGCGCTCCGCACGACGGGAAACATTTTTTGAATTCCATAGTGCGTTACGTCTCGTACGAGCTTCCGGGCTTCGAGCGCGAGAAGGCCGCCCTTTTATCGGATGGCGCATCTTCGGGAAAACTGACCGCGGCGCGCCTTAAAAACATTTTATATACCGCGTATAATGAGACTAAATATTATAAAAATGTAATAAGCCCTGAATTATTTGATATACCGGCTGACGAAGAGTTTTTCGCGAAATTTGCGGGCGTTCCCTTTCTTGGAAAGAGCGAGATTTATCAGAACTGCCTTCCCGATTCGACGAACATAATATCCGGCGACGACCTTTCAAAAGCGTTCATATTCGCTTCCGGCGGTTCTACCGGCGAGCCAAAGTTCTCGGTCTATTCTTCGGAGGAACTCGAATACGTTACCGACGTGCTGGCTTCGATCTATAAGGTCGCCGGCGTCAGTCCCAAAAGCCGTGCGGCGAATCTTTTTATAGCTGGCGGGCTCTGGACGTCCTTCATCGTGGCAAATCTCGCGCTCGAAAAAATAGGCGTCACCAATCTTCCGATAGGCGGTAATACCGATTTTTCAACGACCTATAAATTCATGCGCAAACTTCATCCGAACGTCCTGGTCGGACTGCCTTCCATAATAATCAAGTTCGCCCAGTATGCCGAATCGCAGCCTGAACGGCTGAAAATAGATCTTATCCTCTATGGCGGCGAACACATGCGCAAACCGGCGCGCGAATACCTCAAGAGCGTTTTCGGCGTTGAAAAGATAGTGTCCGCTGGTTACGCCGCGGTTGATTCGGGCCCTATAGGCTTTCAGTGCGAGCATATGGCCGGCGGCTCGCTTCATCACGTTCTGACTGATTACCAGTACGTCGAATTCGTGAAGGAAGACGGAACTCCCGTTTTGGACGGAGAAGCGGGAGAGATAGTGGTGACGAACTTGAACAGGGTCAAGATGCCCGTCATAAGATTTAAAACGGGCGATCTTGGAACGCCTCTCAAGAAGGCATGTCCCTGCGGAAGGACGAATCCCGTTTTTGAGCTTCTGGGCCGTTGCGACGATATCCTGGTTATCGGCGGAGCGAATCTCACGCCCCGCGATTTCGATACGGCGATATCGGAGCTGCCGGAACTTTCTTCGATATTTCAAATCGCGGGGACGACCAGGAACGGTTCCGACGCGATCGAACTATACGTTGAGCGAAAGGACTCGTCCGAGATCGACGCCGGGCGCGCCGAAGCTATCCGATCGAAGCTCGCCGCCCTTTTACTGAAGCATTCATATAAACTTAAAAACGCAGTGGAATCCGGATGGATAAGCATGCCGGAAATATTCATCCTGAAGGCCGGCGAGATAGAGCGCGTGGAGCGCACTGGAAAAGTCGTTCCTATCAGGGACAAGAGGGTAAAATGAATTCAGCCGGAAATAATATCGCGCGTCTGTTCAAGTTTTTAAAGGATAATCCGGCCCTCGCGGGTTCGCTGAATATTGAAGCGCTTATCGCCCAGATAGAACAGTCCGTTTCGGATTTTTCCTGCGATAATTCCATAAAACTTGAATATTCGGATATGCTTATAAACTTTGATCGCTATGATAAGGCGAACGAGGTCATCCATCAGCTTATAGATTCCGACAGCAATAATTTTTTCGCGTATTATCTTCAGGCGAAATGTTATTATCTCAAGGGCGCCCTCAAGGAGGCGCAGTATCCGATAATAAAATGCCTCGAGCTTCAGCCTAATTACGATGAAGGCCGCTTCCTTCTGGCTAAGATATTTTTGAAGGCGAGGCAATATGAAAAAGCCCAGCGCATCTTCGAATACTATCAGAAAATTTCCCCCTATGAGCGCCGTTCGGAAATTTATATAGCCAAGTGCCTCTACAATTCGGGAGGCTCCGAAGCCGCCGCCGCTTATTCAGAGGCCCTTCTGAAGGATAAAAACGCCGTTCATCCGTACATAGCGATGCTCTACGCCTATCATCTTTCAAACATCGAACAGTACGACAGGGCGTTCGCAGTCATTTATGAACACGCCTTCCGTGAAGGCGTTTCGCCTCTTGAAAAGGCGCTTTTGAATATGGCGAACGTCTTTTTACTTTCGCTTTCGGCTAAGAATGATAATTTCGAGGACTTTATGTCGGAGGCGTCGTCGTTATTAAAAGACGCCTCGGAGATCGCCGGAATTTCAAATCAGCCTCTTTTTCTGCTTTACAGAAATTTCGCGGCTACGATCTACAACATGAAGCTTAAAAATTACCGCCGTATGAACGCCGCCGCTGAAATGGTCTTTTCATACAAGAACAACTATGACGTCGAGGACTATGTAATGTTCGAATTCGAGGAATTCACCAATATATACAGTCTCGCTAAGCTTCAAAGCTTGAAAAGCGAAGCCGAAAAAGACGTTGAAACCGGCTGTATGCATATCAATGCTAATAATTTCAACGCCGGCGTGAAGTATCTGGAAGGCGCGGACGCTAAAATGCCAGGCGACATATCGATTTTAAACAGGCTCGGCGAGTCGTATATCCTTATAAATCAGATGAATAAAGCTATTCAGACCTTCGAAAAAATAAAAAAGATCGATCCTAAAAATATTGAATCTTATAAACGCACTTCTGAAATATACATGAGCATCGGCAACTATGAAAAATTCATATCCGAGTGCCGCCAGATACTCGCCATGGACCCCGAAGATTTTTATTCGCGGTTTTACATCGGCGAATATCTTTTTAAAAATGGCAATTATCCGGAGGCCGAAGAATTTTTACGCTATCTGATAAACCGCATAGAAAATGAATTTAAATCCGTCCGCCCTTCGGACATAACCATGATTTCGAAAGAACTATACGAAAAGGCCTCGTTTATAATGGCGCAGATAGCGTTCAAGGACGGCGTCAGGGAGAACGCGATCCTCTACCTCAATAACGTCATCAATATAAATCCGGAAAATGAAAAGGCGTACGATCTTTTGAACAAGCTCAAACAGAGCCGCCAGGATAAAGAGGTCATGCTTCTTTTGCGCGAGGCTGACGAAAAGGAAAATGAAAAGGATTATATAGAGGCGATGCATGTTTTTGAAAACATAATTGAAATAAATCCGCAGTTCATAGAGGCGCATTACAGGCTCGCGAAAAACCTTATGAAGCAGAAAAATTTCGAGCGCGCACTGTTCGAACTGGAAAGAATATTCAATTATAATTATAAGAATTACGAGAGGCTCGCCGAGATATACCTCACGATAGCCCTTATATCGTTCGAACTTTCAAAGATAGACGGATGCCGCGAAGCCCTCGGAAAATTATCGGAGATATCGCCGGATAATTCCATGACCCTCATGCTTTTATATCTTCACAAGGCTTCGTTTTTAATATTCGGAAACTCGCCTGACTATAACGCTTTCGTGGACGGCCTGATTGAAAGCCGTATAAACGGCCGGGCCGATTTTATAACCGATTTCTCGATAGCTTATACGGTATTTAACACGCCTAAATGGATATTCGAGGACAAAAAAATATTTGAAACCGCCATGGATGCCGCCAGATCGGCTTATGAAAGCGACCCTGAAGATATTTACGCCGCGTTCGTTTACGCCTGCGCGCTGGAAAAAACCGGCGAAATATTCGACGCATACCAGCATTTCCGCGTTATCGCCGATCTGGACCTCGAGGCCAGCCGCCAGGCCGGGCACACCGCCAAAAAATACATGCTTATCAATAACGTCCAGGACCTTTCACTCTCATTTTACAGGTTCGTGCTTCTGGATAATTTGAGCATGGTTAATTTCGTAAACTCGGCCGCTTTAAAGGTCGCTTATTACGAGGAAAAGCAGGGAAACCTGGAGTCGGCCGTTCATTACTACAACAAATCGGCGAAGCTCGTGCCGGATAATTTCGCCCCGGCCATGAAATCGGTCGAACTTTTTCTTGCGATGGCGCTCGCCGATAAAAACATGAAAATATCGAAGATTTCATCTTTCATCAAATCGCTGAAAAAAGACATCGGCGCTTATCCCGACAGGGCCGACCTCCGTTTTCAGCTGGGATACCTTTATTTCAAGCTGCCTGACGATCTTGACGTTCTCGGTTCGACGATCGAAAACGTCGTTATGGAGCTTAAGCATTCGATCTCGGTGAATAACAGCTATATTCCTTCATACGCCGCGATACGCGAGGTCTATGAAAAACTTGGCGCCACGAACCCTAAAATGTATAATACCGCGCTTGAAACGTTGAAACGCGGCTTTGAAGCTATAGACGATAAAAACCCTTATATGAACGTCGAAATGGGTAACTGCTACTATTATTATTACGGGCGCGACATGAAGAACGACGCGCTCGAGTCGTTTAAGAAAGCGATTTTCTACAGGTGCGATTTCACCGAGGCGCATTTCAAGCTCGCCTCGATATACCGCATGAAAAAAGATTATGAAAAGGCTATTTTGCACTATGGCATAGTGTACGACCTGGAGCCTTCCGGGCCTTATGCCGACGAGTGCCTTAAATCCATGGCGACTTTAAAACGAAGGCATATGATCGAATAAAAACTCCGCTGGAGCGGAAATTCTTGCGAAAGGGCGAATTTATCATGAAAAATATCAATAAGATTCTGGCCGGAGCGTTCATTTTGACGTTAGCCGCTATAGGTTTGTTTTCGGCCGCCGGCGCCGGAGAGTTCGAGGACGCGCAAAGCCTTTTTCAGAGCCAGCAATACGGCAAGGCGGTTGAAATTTATACCCGGCTTTTGAAGGACGACGCCGAAAACGTCCATATAATGTTCAATCTTGGAACCGCTCTTAATTTTACGGGCGAGCAGACCAGGGCCGTCGAAATATTGAATCGCGCCGTGACCGCCGCCGAAAAGAAGAGCGGAGCGGGAAGTTTTGAAAACGAGCTGCTCGGGCATATTTATGCGGAGCTTTCCTTCTGTTATATAAATTCCGAAAAATATGACGAGGCCATAGTGTCGGCGCAGAAGGGCATCGATAAATGTTCGGCGATGGCCAAGCTTCATTTCGCCCAGGGCGAGGCCTACAGGCTAAAGGCCTTATACGAATCGGCGATATCGAGTTATCAGAAGGCGCTGAAGATAGATCCGTCGGATTTTTCCGCAAACCTTCGCGTGGCCAAATGCCTTTTCGATATGAAAAAATACGATTCGGCCGAAGCATTGCTTCGGGACATGGTAAAGATATATCCTGAAAATACCGAGATGAAATTCAATCTCGGTTCGGCCCTCTTTAAACTGGAGAAAAAAGACGAAGCGATAAAAATATGGAAAGAGATAGCGTCGGCCGAGTCAAATTCGGAATTTGGCCGAAGAGCGGCGCAATGGCTTGTAGAACTTGGCGTCGGGACGTCGGAGGTATTGCTGCCTAAAAACCTCGCTTCCGAATTGATAACCTGCCCGAATATGGGATTTTCATTCGTAAAACCGGCCCTTTATTATATGAACAAATCCGAGTCGGACCAGACGAGCTCGGTCTATATGGCCGGCCGCGGCATCTTTGATGAAAAGCTTCAGAAGACCGCCGAAATATCGCTTTCCGTTTCCTGTCAGATCCTGGATTCGAGCGTTAATGACTATAAGCAATATTCGAAGATATGGCAGCAGAACCAGCAGAAGAACGGCTCCGTTTTTCAGATAACCTTCGAGCGCGACATACCTGAAAAAATGTCGGCGATGTGGGAATATGAGGCGGATTACGAAGGGACCAGGATGAAGGGCGCGACGCAGGTATTTGTTTTTAAGAATTACGGACTTTTAATATGGCTTAACGCCACCGCGAATACGTACGCGAAGGCCAAAGGCGATTTCGATGTTTTGATAGAATCGTTGAAAAAATAGATCAGATGCCGCTGAGCGAAGCGGCCGAAATCGAACTTATTTCGGAAAGGCGGCTTTTAGCCGTGAATTTTTTCGTCGCTTTTTCAAAGAATGAAAATTCGGCGCCTTTTGACGCTCCTATGAAGGAATATTTCAGCTCTTTAGGAAAGCTTGTTACGGGCCTCGACCCGTCAAGATATGCGCATGCCACTTTCATTGTCTGGCCGTTGTTTTCAAAGACGGCCATTTCCCCGATATCGCTTCTTATAAGGCCGAATTCTTTCGAAGAGATCGGAAGGATGGCCGAGATATTATTATGCTGCGATGATTTTGGAGCGAACGATGGCATGAGCATGTTGTTTTCAAGCGAGCGCAGGTTAAGGCCGAAAGTGGAATTTGAGTTCTCGTTATAAAGTATGAAGTTTCCGTTTCCCGGCAGCGCCGCAAATATGCCGGCGGGCATGGATAATCTGTATAATTCGCGTGACGACGAATAAGGCGGTTCGCATTTATAGAGGGTTGAAGTGCCTTCGTTTCCCGCGGTATAATATAAAACGTCATTGTCGTCGAAGAAGATTTTCGAGCATCTTCCGGCGGCTACATCGATCGAAAAAGCTTTCTGCATTCCGGAGGTCGCAAAAACCTCTATTTTTCGCGAAGATAAAAACGCCGAGGCGAAAAGGCTTTCGGAAGAGTTCAGGCAGGCGCAGGATATTTCATCCGGATTGTCGTTCCCGTCGAAAAAGCTGACCACCCTGTTTTCGAAATTCATAAGTTCTTCATCGAAGACATATATGTTTTTGCGGTCGCTGCTTAAAACAAGCGTTTTATTGATCTTTTTAAGAAAGAACATTTCGGACGCAGGGCTGTCGAGAGTGGCTTCGTATTCTTTGTTCAGCTCGATCCCGCCCGCGGTAAGCGTAAGTTGAAATATCGAATATATGGCCATATCGCGGCTCATGCCTGAAACGCGCAGCTTCATTTTTTCCGACGGTATTTTTTTTACTTCTGTTGTTTTGACTGTCGCGGTTTCCGGGGCGCGTCCATCGCGCGGCGAAAAAACGAATAATACGGATGCGGTTATCGCGAGCACCATCATTATAAAAAGAAAAATTGAGTTTTTATTGATCATTTTGCCTTCCGATCTTTTATTTTATTTATTAAAACATTTTTATCAGTTTTCTTATAATAATATCGGATAATTGGAGGTTTTAATAAGCGGAAAAATAAAAAATGGCGCGTCGGGAGTTTTA
>CAZJFS010000030.1:0-37147 GCA_964545075.1 uncultured bacterium | reverse complement strand
AAACGGCAAATGAGGCGGAAAACGGCGAGGAGCCGATAGGCGCGCCGGTATTAAGCCCGCTTTCGGAGATAGAGCGCCTTCATATAGCGAGGGTGCTTAAAAAGCTGGAATGGAACCTCTCCAAAACGGCCAGAACTCTTGGCATAGACAGAAAAACGCTGTATCTGAAGATCGAGAAATACGGCATAAAAAAAAACTGAACGATCAGTAAATAACGGCGCGGCAAACGCCCAGCGGAGTCGAAAGGCAAGATGAACATGACAGGCGATAATGTAATACAACTGGTCTTCCCGCAAAACCAACAGGTCGGCGATGAAAACAGTAGTCAGACATCCGTTTTGAAGTCGGCTGAAATAATACAGATTTCCAAACCAGTCAACGCATCGCAGAAGGGTATGCGCAGCATACAGGCCTTCTCGCCCAAAAATCCGAAAGGACAGGCGAACCCCCCGAAGCTTTCGTGCGAGGACGCGATTTTACGGCACAAATCAAAGATAGGCTGGTCGGATAAGAATCCGTCGCACCATCACTCGGTAGGAATGATTTATATCGAGTACGAATTTTACGAGAGCGCCGCCGGCGCCTTCAAAAAATGCGTGGAACTCGACCGCGGCTATATAGACGGCTATATCGGCCTCGGACTCGCTTACCAGAAACGCAATGAGCTCGACCTGTCTCTTAAGATGTATCTCGCCGCGGTAAACCTCAATCCGAAACTCCTTCCGCTTCTGGTCTCGGTATCAAACGTCTATGCGATGCTTGAAAAGAACGACGCCGCGATAGAATATCTTATAAGAGCGCTTGAGGTCGACCCCAACAACACCAGCATACTCAACAACCTCGGCGTATTGTACGCGAAAATAAACGATTTCGAAAAAGCCTCCAGCTGCTGGAGCGAGGTGGTAAGGCTTAACCCCAACGAGATCGACGCTTACTACAACCTCGGAATAGCGCATTCCGAACGCGGTTTTGTCGACGCAGCCATACTTATGTACGTCAGGGTCATAAAAGCCGGCCGGTTCTCATCCCAGCTTTACAACAATCTCGGAGTTTTATACGAGAAGAAGAACGATCTCGAAAAGGCGCTCGAAGCATATCTGAACTCTTATAAAATAGACCCGAAATGCTGCGAGGTAATAAACAATATAGGGCTTGTTTACGCCAAGCTCAACAATTACAACAAGGCCATCGATTCATATCTTAAAACTCTTGATATCGAGCCGGAAAATAAAAAAGCGCTCAATAATCTCGGCCTCATATACGGCATCGTAGGCAAATTCTATGATTCGATAAGCGCATGGAAAAAGGTTTTGAACATCGAACCGGGCGATTACAGCGTCCATTTCAACCTGGCCGTGGCTTACCTTAACGCGGGAAATAAAACGAACGCCAGGAATTTTTTCGAAAGCACGCTGAAATTAAATCCCAAATCGGTGGAGGCGCGCATGAACCTTGGCGGTTTATGCACGCAGGAATCGCGATATGACGACGCTCTGGAGCATTTCAAAAGCGCGCTCAAGATCGACCCGGCGTTTTATAAGGCGCACTATAATATAGGCACGATCTATTACATGAGAAAACAATATATAGATTGCGAATATATGATGAAACGCGCGATATCATACTGCCCGGACTTCATAAACGCATACTATTATCTTGGAAAGATAAATTTCGAACTCGGAAACGTCGACGAAGGGCTTAAAATGTTCCGGAAAATAGTGGAAATATCGCCCGATAACCCTATCGCTCTAACGGATTACGGCATAATGCTCGCGCTTCAGAAACGTCATACGGAGGCGCTCAAGTATTTCAAAAGCGCCGTAAAGATAGATAAAGCTTATCTCAAGGCATATTTCAACATGGCCCTGTCATATTTCGAACTGAAGGATTTTAAAAACGCCAAAAAGTTCTGGAAAAAATGCATGGAAAAAGGCGACAAAACGGAATGGGCTTCCAAGTCAGCCGCGTTCATAAAAAAATTGGAAGATGTGATTTCCGAATGCGCCAATAAATAACATAGTCAAAAATAAAAAACGGGGGCGAAGCGATTCGTCCCCGTTTTTTTATACTTATTTGAAAATACATTGATAAATTTTTAGAACGTTCCTGAAATTCCAAGAGTTAAATTCTGACGCTTGTACGAATCGCCGTAAGCATATCTGTGAACGATATCGTAGTCTGAATCGCTCGTATAAGCCACATTGACGCTATACCCTTCAACGGTCGGAACCCTGAATCCTACGCTGAACATATCGCTGTTATATTCAACCGTCATCTGAGCTATCTTAAGATCGAAGTTAGCGCCCGCGATAAAGTAGAAATTCTGCGGAGCCATATCGGTAAAATTATACGCGCCGTAATGCGCCGCGTTCATAGGATAAGCTCTGTGGCCGCCAAAGTTCGCTCCAAGGCCGAAAAACGCGACTTCCTTTCCGGCGACTATATACGCTGAGCTGTATGAGTTGCTGTCGGTTTCGATTATCATGCCGGTCGCGACCTTAAGCGCCTTGGCGTCGGGAAATAAATATTTCAGGTTAAGCGAAAGGCCTGGATCATAAGCGTTCTGCATCGTATCGAGCTTTTTAGAAAAACCGACCTCGAGTTCCTTCGAGATTCCGTATATTCCGTTAGCCGTAAAAACGCTGTTACTCTGGGAATTTTCACGCTGAAGCGAATAGCCTTCCCAGTATAGGGCGCCGCCGAATTTCCCCGGCTTGCACACATCGGGCGACGGGGTTAAAAACAAGCCCGTAGGACCGGCTATCGATGAATCGGCGAATGCGACCGAAGCAAGCGCCATCTCGGCGGCGACGATCAAAAAGATCATTAGGATTAAAACCGGTTCAATAAGCCTTTTGCTGGATCTTTTCATAGAAATTCATCCTTTAAATTATATTAAAATGAAAAAAATTGCATTATCATTTAACATAACTTATCGGATGAATTTTAGTTTTTATTAAGTTATAGTTTTTTTAAAACCAGGATTTTTATTTATTATATCGTTTTACGAAACCGCCGAAAAGCTTTTGTATATTTGAATTAACGGCACGCGACGCGATGCCCTCGCCGTCCTGGAGAAGACCGAACCACTGATTTTTTTTGCCGACGGCGATAGTGCTCTGATATACTATCGCCTGTTCCGTCGCCTTATAAATTCTCGTTGAAAGCCTTACGCGAGCATGATTATGAACCGCGGTTACGCCGAACGGAGCGCCGGCCAGCGAAAACCTTTTATAACGCTTGAAACAGTTTATATCGCCGGTCACGACAAGATCGGCGCCGTATTTAGCAGCTATTTCATTAAGCTCTCTCTTTCCGAGCGAATTGACATCGATATCGCTCCCCGAAAGGACCACTGTTTCAAAACCCTTATCCCTGAAGAATCTTTCGGTATAAAGAGAAACGTATTCGACGGCCGGCATATGCTCATCGACTATATTTCTAAACGGAAGTATGACGACCTTTTTCGCCTCAAGCGTCATTTCGCTTTTGTTTTTTCTGTATTCGGCGAATTCATTATACTTCGCGGCGACCTTATCGCTGTAAGGCGTTTTCGGACGTTCGATCACGATATTTGAATGCAAAGTTTTTTCGGAAACGCCGGAATCATCCGCGCGAACGGACATACTTAACGGCTCGCCCGCATATTTATGGGAGCGGCGGCTTTCCTTGATCAATTTCCGGGCTTCGCCCCGCGAAATGCAACGACCGTAAGTTACACTGCAATAAGACATAACGAAGCCTTCCAGCGACATATAATTGGCTTCAGCCGAAAAAGGCTTTATAGCCGAAACGTCGGGAATCGAAATGCCGGCTTCTTCGCAAAAAGACGGCAACGCGTATATAAAGCTGAAAGTAAGGAAGATGAGCAGGGCGCTTATAGTAATGACAACCCTGTATTTTTTGAAAAGTTCACCCGAAACATTTTTACATTTTAAAAATGACGATACTGGAAAAGACATATTATACCTCCCGTGTTTTAAACTTCGCTCTTCCATGAGCGAATAAATAGAATTGACGCCGGACGATCTTGCGCGCAGGCCGGCGGCATTAATTGATTAACTATGAATGGATAATATTCACAGGTTGAATGAATGATGAATCGAATAAGAGTATGAATAAAGAGTGCGGCGGTTTGTATGAAATTTTTTATATAAAAGCGGAATCGAAAGTTCGAAAAAGCGTACACCCTGGCGTTCATTTGAACGCATGCGGCACGACATAGCATGCCGAAACTAAGTATAGCAAAAACGCGTTTTATTTGTCAATGCCTGGGCCGTTTTTTTCGCAATGAGAAATAAGTTCCTTTAAAAGCAGGCCCTTCTCTTTGTCGATAGCGTTCACGATCTTATATTCCTCTTTCGCGGCCGCGATCTCGTGGAGCATGAGATAGTTCAATCCGAGAAACATCCGCGCTTCCGCATTTTCGGCGTCAATCGCGGCGTATTTCTTTAACTCCGTTATAGACTGGCGATAATTTCCAAGCTTATGATATGCCGCGCCAAGATAATAACGGGCATCGGTATAATCAGGTTTTATTCTAAGCAGGTGCCTGTAATATTCAACGGCTTCGGCGTAATTTCCGGCGTATATCGCGAGGCACGCCCGAGAGCTATTGGCCTCGAATGAATGGGGAATAATTATAACCGTCTGGCGGCATGTTTCGACCGCGTCGTCTAAAAAACGGGATTTTATCTTTTGTTCCAGCTCGCACGATATGGTATCGTCCCCCGAGCTTATCTTTAAAAGCGCAAGCCGCTCGAAAGATTCCGCGGCGTCTCCGGTCCTGCCAAGTTTGAGAAAAGCCGTCCCGAGAGCCAGATAGGCTCCCAAAAAATCCTGCCGTTGACTGAGCGCTCTTTGAAACAGCGCGCACGCGTCCATCCATAATCCTTCGCCGGCGGCATCCATGCCCTTGTTTAAAAGCGCCTCATAATTTTGCGCGGCCGCGTCTTTCGGCATTTTTAAAGCGGGCGAAACCGGGATGTTTTTCGAGACGACCGCGCTTTCTTCAGCGGCGAAAACGATCTGAAAAAAAACGAAGAAAAAAAGCAATGCAATGGGAATTTTAAAAAATATAAATTCACGGCCGCACATTTTACGCGCGGCTCCGTATAAAAAATCACGTTCTGAAAAAAACATAAGATCAGCCTTCAATAAGAGTTTGAGGAATTCTCCATTTTTTTAGTATGGCCAGCACCGAGAATTTATATTTATCATCGCTGGTGCGCTTCAAAATTTCTTTCAACTGCGCGACTGCCTTGTCTTTCTCGCCGCGCTCGAAATAGATCTCGGAAAGCTTTATCCTGGCGTAATGAAGATCCGGATGAATATTTATAGCCTGTAAAAAAAGCGATATTGAGCGATCCACCCTGCCGTTATCATAGAGCAGTTCACCCAATTGAACTCGAACTTCCGCAAGGTTTGGATACATCGCGATGCGCCTGTCGAGTTCGTTATATTTTAAAATGAATAAGATCGAACGCATTCCGTAATATAAAACAAGCGCGCAAAAAACCGCCATGAATATGTTATATGGGTATTGCAAAAGAAAAGAATATTCTCTGATGTTTGAAAAATTCATTAGCCCTTCTCCTCTTTCCTTTTAAATATAAGGTACCCTGTCATAAGAAACAGAAGCGAATATAGTATATTCACGCCGAGCATATCAAAGGATATGGGAAGTTTGGTATAATCGTTGGTTTTCATGACTTCCAGAAGTTTTTCAGTGTTTATTATCTCACACGATTTCAGATAGGCGTATTTATTTAAAAAATTCGAAAGTTCTATCGGAATTATATTTAGCTTTCCGAAAAGCATGATAACGGAATCGATCGCCTTCAACGCAAAAGTGGCGAATATCGAAAAAGCCATGGTAGTCTCCGAAGACTTCGCGAATATCGATATCAGAAAAACCAGCGAAATATAAGACACGTTCACGACGAAATAGGCGTTGCATAATTTTCCCAGAAGCGGATAATCGATGAGCTGAAATACGTTCAGGCCGAATATACGGTCGAGCGCGACGCCTATGACCGCCGTAAGCGAGAGATAAATAAGCATATTGAACGCGAAAAAAAGCATCGTCGAAACGAGCTTGGCCATATATATCGTCAAGCGGCGGAAAGGCATTAAAAGCATTAATTTTATGGACTTGTTTTCAAATTCTTTCGATATCAGTTCGCCGGCGATTATCGTCTGAAAAAACCATGAAGCCCAAGAAAAGAAGCTGAGCATAACGACTATGGAACCCATTATTCCCTGCCCGAACTCATCCTGGAACATCTGCTGCGAAATGCCGACCCAGCCGTAGAGCATGCCCTTGAAAAAAAGCACCGTAAGCACGAAAAGGATCATAAGCGGGAAAAAATTTATCGCGAACGCGCAGAAATAAACCTTTTTCAGACGGCGCATTTTAAAAACTTCGTATCTCACCAGATCGAACATGTTTTCTTTAACTCCAAAAAAAATCTATTTTGCCTGACCGGTCGCGGCGCCGTCGGTGACCTCGAGAAAGTACTCCTCGAGGCTGCGCTTCTGGCGCATGAAATTATATATATCAATGTTACTGGCTACAAGGTCTTTTGGAACCCGCGCCGCGGCGTCTTTTTTTATTTTAAGTGAAAGGTAGGGAACGTTTCCCCTCAGCGTGTTTTCAACGCCTATTATATAGTCCATCCCGCTTAAAAGAGAGCCGCATTCCGAAATTTTTTCGGGCGCGACCTCCAAATCGTATAACTCGTGTTCCGTTTCAAGAAGGTCCGCCACGCGACCGTATGTGACAACGACGCCGTCTTTTATTATGACTACGTAATCGGCGACCTGCTCTATTTCATATAGCAGATGCGACGATACAAGGACCGTTATATCGCCCTCTCCAGCGAGGCTTTTTATAATATCGCGCATCTCGGCCTGGCCTTTCGGGTCCATTCCCGAAGTGGGCTCGTCGAGTATGATGACCTTGGGCTTCATCAATAATATTTTGGCGACATATAGTTTCTGGCGCATTCCGGTCGAATACTGGCTGACCTTTTTATCTTTATGATCGAACAGCCCCACGCGCCGCAGGCTCAGATCGATCGCCTCGCGGGTTATGTGCTTGAAGACATTCGCGGTTATCAGCAGGTTGTCGAAACCCGTCATAAATTCGTAAAAAACCGGTAATTCGACTAACGCTCCGGTTGACTTCAGCGATTTGTCATAATCGTATTCGGTGTTGAACCCTAAAATATGGCACTCGCCCGCGTCTTTTCTGATAAGATTTAACATGACCTTCAGGCTTGTCGATTTTCCGGCGCCGTTCGGGCCTAAAAACCCTACGACGGAGCCTCTTTCAACTTTGAAACTGAGGTCCTTCAAGACGCTTTTTTTCTTATAATTGCCGAAAAGGCGAAGCGCCAGTTCCCACGGCAGCTTTAATATCCGCTTGAATGAGAATGGCTCGCCGAAGCTTTTATATACATTTTCGGCCTCTATGGCCATGTTTCTGTTTTTGTCGCTATTCATAATTATTTATCACTTTCGCGTTTCACGGGGCCTTGATAATGGCAGCGGTTTATACGGCACGTTTATTATAAAACATTTCAGCCATATTTTCAAGAAATAAAACGCGGAAATTTGACAAGCCCTTTTTCATGTTGTATAATTAATGAAATGTTTTAAATAATTGGCAGGTGAAATATATTGTATAAAAGTAAATTAACGCTCGTCATATGCCTTGCTGCTTTTCTGGTTTTCGGTTTTTTAGGAGCCGCGTTTTCCGATTCGAACGATGAAGCGCTCAAGCTCTATCAATCGGTTCAGGCCGCTTATAAAAATTTCGTGGATTCCTCCATTCAGAAAGGTTCCGACTCCGCCGAAGCGCGTCAATGGCTTCAAAAATATCAGGAACTTGCCGCGGAATACATAAAGCTGACGGGCGCCGACGCCAATCAACAGGTATTTCAGGCGCCGGCAGTTCCGGCCCGGGGCGGCGAATCCCAGCCGACGTCTTATGAAGCGCCAAAAAAGCCGGGAATCATAAAACAAATAAGCATTAAATTCATGGAAAAACTCCGCGAACTCTTAAACAAGCTGCCTTCCGAGATCAATAATTTCGCGCTCGGCGAAATGAATTTCGTCTCCGGAAATTATAAGGACGCCCTTTCATTATACGAAATGGCCGAACGCCAGGCGGCGCTCGAAGGAAAATACTATTACCAGGCCGTTTACTGGCAGGGCAGGTGCTATCTCGAAATGGCGAAAAAAGCCGGAACCTCCGGCGAACAAATAGCGCTTTACGAAAAAGCCCAGCAAAAATTTTTAAACGTCTCAATGAACCTCACGGTCCAGACATTTAAAAACACCCAGCAGCGCGCATACTGCGACGATTCGACGAATATAGTCGTTCAGCTGAAAAACCTTATAGAGGCGCTCAAAAAACAAACCAATACAAACACAACAAACTCCGACGTTACGATCAATTCAAATCTCAACGATAATTCATGGGCCACGACGCTCAGATACGATTACATGATATCGGACCAGGCTTATATCAACGCCAACGCGATGTCAAGAAACGAGATCCAGTCGTTCCTTGCCCAGAAGGGTTCCTGCCTCGCCAATGCCCAGAACGGAAAATATCCCGCGGACATGATATACGATGCGGCCCAAAAATACGGAATCTCGCCGAAAGTCATCATGTCGCGCCTCCAGACGGAACAGAGCCTTATCACGGTCAAAAACCCCACTCAGAAGCAGCTCGACTGGGCGACCGGCTGCGGCGCTTACGATTCGGGCAACTGGAACTCGAAATATAAGGGCCTTGAAAACCAGATCAACTACGGCGCTCAGACAATGAGGAACCAGTACAACCGCGGCATGGCGAAACTCGCTCAGAACGGGAGCGTTCCCATGGAAATAGACGGCGAGACGATAAACGTCAAGAACGCGGCGACATACGCCAACTACATGTACACGCCGCACAAACACGGCGGCAAGCTTTTCAGAAATATTTACCTGGAATTCTTCGGCGGGAAATAATAAAAAACGCAAAAATCATAATGCGAGAAAAGCGGAAGGCGATAATTCGAACTTCCGCTTTTTTATTGCAGCTTCAATATTTGACTTTTTAAGACTTTTGTAGTAAATTCATTATATAAATTCATTATTTTTGAAATTGGCTTAACCGTCCGGCCGATTGTTTGTCGTATAAGCCGATGGCAGTCATTTAAATATTTTTCACTAAAATATCACCGATAGTTTCGAACGAGCGCAAGTTTAATCAGGAGAATTGATAACATATGGATTTCATCGTCCCAAGATGGATCAAGGACATCAAAAGATTTATCAGCATCAAGTCGCAATTCATCCTTTCCGGCAATATCAGGGACATTTACCCGTTTTACAATCAGGATAAATTTTTTCCGCTGCAGTTGAAATATTATTTGATGGAAAATCTTCAGACGGAAGGCTATCAGTATTTTATCAGCTACGATCCGGTTGACGGATTCTCTCTCGCGCAAAACCTCACGCCGGAAAACGAAAAACAGGTCATTGATTTTTTTTACAGATCATTCGGATTGACGTTCAAGGACGGATACTTCGCATGTTCCATAGTCAAGGCTTTCGATTACATCAGAAAGATGGTTGAATGCAAGGACGCATTTATAGCCGTATTCATCGAATTCGCCTCCAGAATCATGGTCAGCCCGAATTCGATGTCGGTCGAGGAAAAGGACTTTTTTTCATCTTTTTTAAAGCTCTCGTACACCGCGTTTCCTCACATAACGGAAACGAATAAAAGCCCGAAGTATAACGCCATTTTCTGGATATGCGACAAAGAAAACGATTTCCCGTCATGGTTTTTCATAAACAACCCGAAGATCAGGCCCGTAAACATATCGAAGCCGGACCTTCTGATGAGGAAACCTTTTATATGCCTTGTTTCAAAGGCCATAAAGGGTTTCGGCGAATGCGCCGAAGAACGGAAAAAGGAACTCGTGACGCTGTTTTCGGAAGCGACCGAAGGCATGTACAATTCCGATATCATGGCGATAACGCAGCTTGCCAGGCACGAAGGGCTCGGGTTCGAAAACATCTCTGAAGCCGTCAGGCGCTATAAGATAGGCGTATCCGAAGATCCCTGGGCTCGGCTCGATATGGATAAGATTAAAAACGCGAGAGCGTATATTGAAAAACGAATAAAGGGCCAACCGCAAGCGATTACGAAGACGCTCGACGTGATAAAAAGGTCAGTTACGGGATTGAGCGGAGCGGCGCACTCTAAAAATTCCGGAAAGCCACGCGGAGTGCTTTTTTTGGCCGGGCCCACGGGCACGGGCAAGACCGAGATCGCGAAAGCGGTGACCGAACTGATATTCGGCGACGAACGGGCGTATATCAGGTTCGACATGAGCGAATTCTCGGCCGAGCATTCGGACCAGAGGCTGCTGGGGGCGCCTCCCGGATATGTCGGATATGACGCGGGCGGCGAATTGACCAACGCGATACGTGAAAAACCTTTTTCCGTGGTACTTTTCGACGAAATCGAAAAAGCGCACGCTAAAATACTCGACAAATTCCTTCAAATACTGGAGGACGGAAGGCTCACGGACGGTTCGGGAAACACCGTATATTTCTCGGAGAGCATTATCATTTTCACATCGAACCTCGGCATATACAGCCAGAACGAACACGGCCGGAAAACCCTCAACGTGACGCCTGAAATGCCTTTCGCCGACGTCGAAGCCAGGGTGCGGGAAGAAATAAACAATTATTTCAAGCTCAATCTCGGCCGTCCGGAGATACTCAACAGGATCGGCGATAACATAATCATTTTTGATTTCATAAGGGAAAACGTCGCGACCGAAATCTTCGATAAGGTCATGAACAATATCATTGAAAGACTCCTCGAACAAAACCATATCAAGCTTTCAATACCCGGCGCGATACGTTCCGATATTTGCGGGGTCTGCATAAAAGACCTCACCAACGGCGGAAGAGGCATAGGAAACAAGATCGAGACCGTTTTCCTGAACCCGCTTTCAAGGGTCCTTTTCGATATAATGGCCGGCCGCGGCAAGCGCGCTGAAAGCGAAATGGACCTGGCGGTGAAGTCTTTTTCCGGAGAAAACGGCGTATACAGCATTGAAGTGTGATAAGACATGGACGTATATATAAATAAAATACATTACCCCGTGAAAAACCTCGGCCCCGGGGTCAGGCTCGGCGTATGGCTTCAGGGATGCACCATCCACTGCAAGGGCTGCATAGATCAAGGTTCATGGAACTTTTCAGATGAAAAAAAAGTCGATATAAATGAAGTCGAAAAAATAATCGCGGCTTTTGCGCCGCGGCGCGTCGACGGCGTAACGATAAGCGGCGGAGAACCGTTCGACCAGCCGGAAGCGCTGGAAAAAATCATTTCTTTCTGCCGCGAAATAACCGGCGGCGACATTCTCGTATATTCGGGCTATTCTTATGCCGGACTAAAAGTGAATTTCCCAGATATTTTAAAAAAAATAGACGTAATTATCACCGAGCCTTTCGTCGAAACCGAAAAAGACGAACTTATCTGGCGCGGTTCGGACAACCAGAAGATCAGATTAATATCAGACAAGGCGCGCGCTATCTACCCGAAGAATATCAACAAAACGAAATATACTGTAAGAAATATACAGATCTCAAACGATGAAGGCAAAATATTTATCGTCGGAATTCCGGCGCGGAACGATCTGTTTAAAATATCCCGCCTTCTCGAAAAGAAAGGGATGTGTTTTGAACAGCTATAAAAAATGCCCTGTATGTAATGTTAAAAACGCCGAATTTGAAGCGATATGCGCAGGCTGTTTCGCGGATATTTCAACCGTCAGGACTAGTTATGATGAAGACGGCGAAAAAATAAAGATATGTTCCGATTGCGGAAAAGCTAATCCGGATTATTCTTCAATTTGCGATAACTGCGGGGCGGATATCTCGGAGGCGCAGATCCGTAACGCCGCGGCGGCGACAGGCGAAAAAAAACGTATTATCCTTTTTTCACGTAATGAAAAGATCGCGATCGAAGTTTCCGATGGAGAAATAATAGGGCGATGCGATAGCTGCGTCGATGCGAGTGAACGCGAAAAGAAGAATTGCCAGGCGGCCGACGGCAAAAAAAACTTCATCGATTGCGAAAAATTCGATACGGTTTCAAGATCCCACGCGAAGATAATATTTGAAAATGGCGATTATTATATCATGCCTCTTCCCGAATCAAAAAACTTGACGGGACTCAATAATATAAAGCTTTCACGGGGCCGGAAATATAAGCTGTCCGACGGAGACGTGCTGGATTTTTCAAAGAAATTAAAGTTGAAAGTATTTATCAAGTGAACCATCTGTCGGAGATGCCGGTGAAAAAAGACAATAAAACAATAATAGAAAAAGACGACAAGCTCACGAAGATTGAAGAAGACTCTTCTTTCGAAAAAAGCGGCCGGGAAGGAAACGGCTCCGGCCATATCAGCGCCAAGACCATTAAACTTGGCGGCATTGTATACGAAGTGGCGCACAGGCTTGATGTCGCATCCGCCGAGGCGGATCTTTATCTTATCAAAGGCGCATCCAACGAACAACTCGTCCTGAAATATTACAGGCCTAAAATAGAGCCCAAATCCGAAGTAATCGAACTCCTGAAATCTTTTTCAGGCCACGGCGCCGTCCGGATAATCGAGACCGGAAGGGAGTCCGGGCGATTTTACGAGATACAGGAATATGCCGAGCACGGAACGCTTTTCGATTTTTTAAAAAACAATAACCGGATTTCGCGGGAATTCATGACGGAATTTATAAAAAACGCCAATGAATGCCTTTTTGAGATACATTCAAAAAACCTTATTCACAGGGATATCAAGCCCACGAATATTCTGATGCGCAAGATCGAGCCCCCGGACATAGTCCTCACCGATTTCGGGATTTCATCGATATCCGAAATGTCCCTTCATCAGACAAATATGAACAGAACCATTCTATATTCTTCGCCCGAATCCATGTCCGGGGTTATTTCCAAAGCTACCGATTACTGGTCGCTCGGAATGATACTGCTCGAGATGGTCGCCGGAAAAAATCCTTTCGACGGCATTGATGACCGGGTTGTCATGTTCACGCTTGCGACTAAAAACGTCCCCAGGGTCATGGAACTCAAAAGCGAATTCGCCGGCATGATCCGAGGGCTTCTGACGAGAGATCCTAAAAAACGCTGGGGCCATTCCGAGATCGTTTCATGGCTGGCGGGAGATAAAAACATCCCCGTATTTTTCGGCGAAGCGTCCGACGAAATTATTCAGTCAAGACAGCTGCGCCCCTATAGATTTGAAGGGACCGATTATTTCACGCTGCGCGATCTTACCATACCCATGGCGAAAAACTGGGGCGCCGCGTTGAAAGATTTCGAATCCGGCGCTATTCGCAACTGGGTGGCCCGTGAGCTCGGAGATAAAGAAATGCTCGCGCTGATAGAAGATCTGGCCGCCGACGGAAAACTCGGACTGAGCGAAAAATTATTTGAATTTTTCTGCCGGATCGACGGCGACTTTCCTTTTATTTTCAAGGGAATTCTGATCTCGCGGGAATCTCTGATAGAATTGGCGTCTAAAATAATTAAAAATTCGGCGTCCCATGAAGAAGAAAAATTCATGAAGGATATTTTCGAACTAAATATCATAAAAAAATATTCCGACCTCAACAACGACGGCTCTATCTACAAGCTATTCAGCGGCATTATAGAAACCTGCTATTATTTTAGCGAGCCGGCGGACTACGCCGCCGCAGTTCTCGCCCACTTCTCCGGCGAATACAAACAGGCGCTGGTTGAAAAAGCCGGAGATATATTCAGAAATTGTTATATATTAGATCCGCCGGACGGGGAAACCCGGCAAGAATTAATTAAAACCGCGCGCAGGATCTGCGACGAAGGGCAATATTCGATAAAAGAACTGATAAAATTATCGAAACTTGACGAACGAAATTATATAAAAAAGACTGATTTCGATTCGGCGGTGGCCGAACTTAAAAGGAAATTTATCAAGCTCGACGAGGAAAATCAGATCAAATGCTATAAGGAAATGCTTTCGGATGAAGACTGGAAGGTCATTATGGCGATCGTGCGAAAAAACAAGGTTGAATATTCCAGGATGTTTTACGAAAAGATCGCCGGGATAATAAAACTGTTCGACGGGGGCACGCCGTCGCCGGAGAGAAAGATCAACGAAATCTATTATCAGCACAATTATACCGAAATCGACCAGCTGCCTTTAGAAGCCATAGACCCGCCGCCGGAAACCATCGGCCCAAACCGTGCAAAACCGCGCTTGCGCTTTTGCGCAATGGCCTGCGACATGGCAATAGCCTTGCTCGCCGTTCTTTTTTTGCTGACCGTTTTTATAGCGATATCACCGGAACCGCTTTCGCTCGTATTCGTCATTTTTTTTCTCAAGGGTTTCTTTCTTCTGTTTTTTCTGGCGTATATTCCATTATTCGAATTTTATTTTTTCGCCTCTCCCGGCAAAATGATGTGCGATCTGGCCGTAGCCGGGCCGAATGGCAGAAAAATGGCGCCGGGGCTCTCTTTTTCAAGATCTTTTTTAAGATTTATAATATTATCTTTATATGGATACTTAATTTCGAGCTCATATATTTTTTTCTTCAAGACGGATTTCCTGGCGCCTCATTTGAATATAAAGGACGGCGGGATCTTCATGCAGTTTTTTATCGGCGGAATATTCGAATGCGTTTTTATGTCCTTCAACCGGAAAAGCCTCGCGACCTATGACACGATAACCGGCTGTATCGTGGCCAAAAGAAAACGCAACGTCGAATGGTTCTGGGTAAAGTCCCTCGCCGTTCTCTATATCGCCATAATGGCGTTTTCATGGACTTGCTTTCTGGCGCCTCACTTAAATTTCCAAACCATGAATTTCGGGCAATATACCCTGCGCTATTTCATAGATCCCGGATCCGAAAACGGCGTGAAATACGGCGCGGGAAAACAGGAAATCGTTATCGCGGCCAGCAACGGAGACTTCGAACTCGTCAAGTATTTAATTTACGCTCATCCCGAATGCGTTAACATTAAAGACCAGAACGGTTATTCAGCCTTGTTTTTCGCCGCCCAGAAAGGAAATTCCGAAGTCGCAAAACTTTTGCTCGACAATAACGCCGAAGTGAACGTAGTCGGCGCGCAGATGGAAACCCCGCTTACCGCGGCATGCGCGATTGGCAATTCAAAGATAGTTAAAATGCTTTGCGCGAAGAAAGCCGACATCGATTTCAGGAACGCTCTCGGACAGACGCCGATTATCATAGCGGCCAGGGCAAAAATGTTCGATGCGCTCAAAAGGCTTGCGGAGGCTGGGGCGCCCCTTGAGACAAAGGACAACAACGGATTTACAGCCCTCGCGACGGCGGCATTCAATTCCGACGCGCAGATTTTCAGATACCTCGTATCGAAGGGAGCTGACGTTAAAACCGCCGATTCAAAAGGCAATTCATTGCTTATAATCGCGGCGGTCAAAAACAATTTTGAGATCGCTGAAATGCTTTTACGCGCCGGCTGCGATATAAACTCCAGAGACGAGTCCGGGAACGCGACGCCTTTGATCGCTGCCATCCAGAACGGCAATTATAAGTTCGCCGGAATGCTTATCGAGAGGTCCGCCAACGTGAATCTTTCGGATAGCCAGGGCAACAGTCCGCTTATGATCGCGGCGGCCAAAGGCAATCCAGGGATGATAACGGATCTCATCAACCGGGGGGCGGACGTCAATCATCAGAGCTACTCGGCGCGAAACACAGCTTTAATGGTGGCCGCGTCAACCTCGAATGAGGAAATTGTACGGCTGCTTATCAACGCGGGCGCCGATACCAAACTAAGGAACAGCTCGGGCAGGTCGGCGGCTGAAATGCTCGGACGGGCGCACGGCTATACTATAGAAATACTCAGGGGCGGCGGAAGATGAGCCTTAAACCCTGCGAAAACACGCCGTCGCTATCAGCAAAGGAGCCTTATAATGAGCGGAATGGTAGCATTCATAATAATTAATCCCCACTTCGTACTGGGAAGCGCGATCAACTATGCGGCCATGGCGAACGGCGCCTCTGTCGCGGCCACGGCTTTTCCATGCATTTCAACGATCGCGCCTGCGGTTTCTTCAGCCGGTGCTTCATGCGCTTCCGCCTCGCTCATATCATCCGCCGCGGCGGTCGCATCGGTGCTTCCAATAATCGCTATCGGAGGCACCGTGGCGTTTTCAGCGGCGCTTCTTTCGGACGCGTTCAGATGCCGCGCCGAGGAAAAAAGGCGTGAGTGCTTCCAAAACGAGCTCAGGCAGATAGAAGCCGCCGTCAAAATCAGAACCGCCTTATGTTCCGCGATGGAAAGCGAAAAACTTCCGGAAATGAAAGACAGTACGGCAAAGGTCAGAGCGCTTGAAGCCGAATTAGCCTTGCTTGTTAAATCAGTATCGGAAAACGAAGACATCCTCGCTACGGGCGGAAAATTATGCCGAGCGCGAGAGATAGTCGAAACGGTTAAAAAGCATGAAAGTGAACTGGCGTATCTGAAATATAAAAAAATAGACGAAGCCGGCTTTCGAACCGCCGCGATCGTAAAAATGAAAAACGAAATTGCCGCGATACTGTCAAATATAACCGGTAAGGACCCGGAAGCGGCTGAGATAATCAAGGCGATTAATGGCATCCGTACGCCGGACATTTCGGTTCAAATAACGAATGCGGTCGCGGGAGAACTCATAGCGATGGATAAAGCGATAGCGGAGACCGAAAATTTAACCCGGACCATATACTTGAAAGCTCTGAGAATAATCAAAGACAGAAAGCTCGATGGAATGCTTGCCGATAAATTCGGAAAAGCTTTAACGATAGACGATATAGCTTCGCGCGGGCCGGCGCATATAAGGACGAAACGCGAGATCAACGTAATCGATAAAATAAACCGGCTGCTTTCAGAGCTTGTGTTCCTCAACGAGAACAGTGAATATTCGAAAGCCCTGAAAAAATTCGATACGATAAAGAACGAGGAAGACCGCGAGCAAAGGTTTATGCTATACGATGATTTCGTGATATTTTGCGAAGGGCTTTTGAAAGCCGAAAGAGCCCGCATAAGATTAGCGAACGATCTCGGCGAAATGAAAATGCAACTTGAATGCCTTGGAACGCCGAAAGCCGCGGCAATGGCAAAAAAAATAAACGCGTTAACCGCCTCAAGCGAGCCGATCGACATGAACGCCGTAAAATGCGGCATTGCCGCCGCGATTGAAGAAGATTCGGCGCTTTTAAACTCAGGGATATATATAAAAACGCTTAAAAACGCTTTTGAAGAGCTTGGGTATGAAACGGAAGCCGATTTTGAAACCATATTGATAAACGAGAAAAAGCTTTATATCCACAAGCCTTCCATGAAAAATTATCATGTCCAGCTCCTTTCGAACCCTGAAAAAAACATGCTTCAGATCGAGGTCGTACGCATGGTGGAAAGCGATAAGCATGAGGAAGATGCTTCACGGTCTCAGGACATACGCGATAAGGAAGTCCAGACGGAATTTTGCGCCGACTATGAAAGAGCGATAAGATCGCTTGAAGAAAAAGGCGTTGCCATATCTGAAAAAAACCGTAAAATGCCAGGCGAAATAAAGGTGAAAAAAGTGATCGACGTTTCCGGAGCCGGAAAAAAGGCTCAAAGGAAAAACGAGCCCGGCCTCGAAAAAAAGATCCGTCCGGTGAAACGGCCGCTATAAAAGCATCACGCCGGCGATTATAACTGCAATGCCGATGCCTTTCATGACCGTAAATTTTTCCTTCAAAAACCACCACGACAAAAGCGTCACGAGCGCGAGATAAGTTGAAGAAAGAGGGACGACGATGCTGGCTTGATTGCTTTTCAACGCGAAAGTGAAAGCCATGCCGCCGCAGTTGAGCATAAACATTCCGATTATCGAATATTTAGAGCGAAGGGCCGCCAGATCAAAATTACCGCCTTCGAAGGCCAGCTTAAGTATAAAACCAAGAATTATCTGTATAGAACCGAAATATATAAAATACGTCGCGGAATTGGTATGATCCAGAACGACCTTGCTCACGGCGTCGGCCGTGCCGATCAGCACGGCTGAAATTATGGACAGAAATATCCAGACACGTGATATTCCAATGCTTTTGACTCCATCGGCGTCGGTTCCGCCGGAACTTATCGAAAGCGCTCCGACGCCGCCTATGACCATAAAAAGCCCGATACACTGTTTTAAAACCAGGACTTCTTTCATGACTATGACCGCGAACAGAACCGTGTACATCGGATATGTCCCTAAAATGGCGCTTGCCACGGATAATTCACCGGCATCGAGCGCATAGTAATATGTGAGGTAGCAAAGCGCGACGGCAAGCATTATAGGCAGAAACAAATGATAATTATCAAATACCGGACGTTCATAAAAAACAACATAGGGCACGGCGATTATTATACCAGCCAGGCCGCCTAAAAAAAACGAACTTATCGGCGTCGATTTTGAAAAGCCGATCTTAAGAAGCGTCTGTCCGACGCCCCAGAAAAATATGGTTAAGGCAAGATAGATAAATGTCATTGTTTCAAGTCCGTTCCGTTAATTTTTTTCATACTATAAAGATAACTCCGGCAATCATTAAAGCGATAGACGCCCACTTCAAAGCGGTGAATTTTTCGCCAAGAAAACGCCATGACAGAAGCGCCACGAGGCCCACATAAGCCGATGAAAACGTCTCCACGATGCTTACCTGTTCGAGCGACATCGAAGATATGAAGCAAACGGCGCCCATATTCATGGAAAACATTCCAATTATCGAATATTTAGAAAAAAGCGATGAAAACGTGAAATTATTCCGCTCGATGGCCGCCTTTAAAACAAGTCCTATAACGATCTGGGCGCCCCAGTAATATATAAGATGCGTCGAGACGCTTTTATTAATGACGACGACCCGCGTAACGGCGTCGGCAACTCCGGTCAAAACGGCGCATGTGATCGAAATAAAAACGCACGTCCACCATTTCGCATTGGAAGCGTTGGCGTTGTTAAACGGAGCAGTAACTTCGGCGGCAGCCGCTTCCGGCCCGCAACTTATAGCCAGAAGCATTATACCGGCCACTACGGCCCCCGCCGCGAACCATTGCCGGGTAACGAGAGTCTCGCCCATCACGAAAACCGCGAAAATCGCCGTCCATATAGGACACGTTCCCACCAGAGCGCTGGCAATAGCGAGTTCACCGGCTTCAATAGCGTAATAATATGTAAGATAACACATCGCGGCCCAGACAGATATCGCGCCAAAACGCCATGGATCTGAAAAATCGGCTTTAATGTCCGCGAAGTAAAAAAAAGGAAGCCCAACTGCAAACCCGGTAACACCGCATAATATGAATGAACTCACGGGATTCGAACGCGTAAATCCGATCTTCAGAAAAAATTGGCCGAGGGTCCAGAAAATTATGGTTGAAAACAGATACAGATATACCATTTAATTTCCTATTTTATTATAAATATGGCCGCGCTTTCACGCACGGCCATATTCGTTTATCGTGATTTCACAATATACCTTTATTTCAAAGCCTTTCAGGCCATCTCTTTAAGGCCGCTGCAAAGTCCGATTACTTTTTGCTTGACTCCGGCAAGTTTTTCAACATTTTCCATATTGTCCGCGACCTCTTTTATGAGAGCGGCGATCTGGACCATATGCTCTTCTTTAGCGCCGCGGGTAGTAACGGCGGGAGTTCCGATTCTTATTCCTGACGTAACCATTGGTTTCTGCGGGTCGAAAGGAATGGTATTCTTATTTACCGTTATGCCGGCCTGATCGAGAGCTTTTTCAAACGCTTTGCCGGTGATGTTAAGCCCGGAAAGATCGACGAGCATAAGATGATTATCAGTCCCGCCCGAAACGAGTTTGAAGCCTTTTTTAACGAGCTCGGCCGCGAGGCGGCTTGCATTTTTAATGACCTGTTCCGAGTATTGTTTAAACGCTGGCGCCAGAGCTTCGCCAAACGCGACGGCTTTGGCCGCTATTACGTGCATAAGGGGCCCGCCCTGACATCCCGGGAATACGACCCGGTCGATATCCTTCGCGTACTTTTCCTTTGAAAGGACCATTCCACCGCGCGGGCCGCGAAGGGTCTTGTGAGTAGTGGTGGTGACGAAATCGGCGTAAGGGACGGGAGACGGATGAAGCCCGGTAGCGACTAGACCTGCGATATGGGCCATATCCACCATCATGACAGCTCCACATTTATCGGATATCTCGCGGAACCTTTTGAAATCGATGAAACGCGGATAGGCGGAAGCGCCAACCACGATCATTTTAGGCTTGCTTTCCATAGCGAGTTTTTCAACTTCGTCCATATCGATCCTGTGGTCTTCGGCTCTGACGCCGTAACTTACTATCTTATACATCAAACCTGAAAAATTAAGCGGATGGCCATGGGTAAGATGGCCGCCATGGGATAGATTCATTCCAAGTACCGTATCGCCCGGCTTGCATACCGTGAAGTAAACCGCCATGTTAGCCTGCGCGCCGGAATGCGGCTGAACGTTAACATGCTCCGCGCCAAAAAGTTTTTTCGCGCGCTCGATAGCGAGGCTTTCGGCCTCGTCGACAAATTCGCATCCGCCATAGTAACGTTTCGCGGGATAACCTTCAGCGTATTTATTCGTGAGGCAGGAACCCATGGCCTCTAAAACAGCCGCTGAAACAAAATTTTCAGAAGCTATCAATTCGAGATTGTTTTTCTGGCGATTCTTCTCGCGGTTGATTATTTCAAACATCTGGCTGTCGTTTGCTTTGAGGTTTTCAAATGACATTGTCTCATCACTCTCGTTTTATTTATTTTTATAACTATTAAAACTAACCGGTCAAGTATATTCTATTTTTTTAATTTATCAAGGTTTACGCCGTTCATAATTTTGTTTTCCGTGAAATAGGCGACGATCTGTTCGCATATCTGGCTCGCGCAGAGTTCCTGCCCTTCCTTCGTCGAAGCGCCTATATGCGGCGTCGTGCATACAAGTTCGTGATTTATAAGTTCCCAGTTTACAGGCGGTTCGTTTTCATAGACGTCAAGCGCCACTCCAAAGAATTTTTTCGGATTTGATTTTAAAACTCCGAGCAGATCAGCTTCGTTTATTATTCCGCCGCGTGCGCAGTTGACGAGGATAACTCCGTCCTTCATTTTGTCGAAAACGCCTTTATTGAGCATTCCGGCAGTCTCTTTAGTCTTGGGCATATGAACGGATATAACGTCAGATTCGGCGACAAGTTTATCCAATGAAACAAGTTCGAATCCAAGTGCTTTCAATGTTTCGGCTTTAGCGTATGGATCACAGCATAAAATTTTCATTCCAAAAGCTTTAAAACGTTTCGCTGTTTCAATACCGATCCTGCCCGCGCCGATTATGCCGGCTGTTTTTCCGTTTATCTCATGACCCATGAAACTCTTTTTATCCCAGGCATTCTGCTTCATCTTAGCGTTGGCAAGATGTATCTTACGCGATACAGAAAGCGTCATCGCGAGCGCGAGCTCGGCGACCGACACTGTGGTTCCGAAGGGCGAATTCATTACTATAACGCCATTTTCAGAAGCCGCGTCAACGTTAATATTGTCATAACCCACGCCCGCGCGGCCGACAATTTTTAAACGCGGCACAGCGGCTTTTAATATCTTCGGCGTTATCTTCGTCGCGGATCTCACTATTATAGCGTCATACCCGCCAGCTATCGACGTTATTTCGTCTTCCGTCTTACCCGGCAGTTCATCGCATTCAAAACCCTTTTCCTTAAGATAATTTATGCCTTTTTTTGCGACGGCGTCGCAGATCAAAACTTTATAACCCATAACCCTTACCCCCTGAAATTAATAGTATTTTTAAAATGCCAATACTTCTTACAGGCGATCATTTAAAATCGATACAGTATTTTTAATCATTAAAGAAAAAATGAAGTGATGTTATAGGGGGTATTATAAATGATAACGGGAAAAAAATCAATATTTTATTCGAGCGCGCCGACTTTTTTAAGCATGGCCGCCACTTCTGGAAACCCCTTCTCATTAGCATATTTAAGGGCGGTTATTCCGGTGGAAGTTTTGGCGTTCAAGTCGGATCCCGCTTTAATAAGAAGGGCGGCAGCTTTAGCATGGCCTTTCCCGGCGGCGAACATCAGAGGCGTCACTCCGCGTGAATTTTTAGCGTTAACTTCAGCGCCGGCCTTTATAAGGGCCTTCATTATCTCTATATTTCCGGCGCTCGCAGCGATCATCAGAACCGTAACCCCGTTCTTATCGCTGACATTCGGGTCGGCTTTTTTTTCGAGCATTTTAACCGTCTGTTCAAGATTTTCTTCCGAAACGAACGAACGTAAAGTTTCGTCAATCTTAGGACCGGCGCTTAAATTCATTTCAGGCATCCGGACCGCCGGTTCTTCTTTTTTTTCTTTACGCGCGTCGACGGCGCCCGCCGCCTTGAGCAGATTTATTATTTTGGCGTTGCCTTTATCGCTTGCGATGATATAAGCGGAACGTCCATCGGCGCCGCGGAGATTGACGTCCGCGCCGCTGCCTATAAGAAGCCTCATCGTATCGATCTTTCCTGAATATACCGCGTTCATCAAAGCGGTTCTGCCGTCTTTATCCTGATAATTAAGATTAGCTTTTCCCTCCACGAGCACCGCCACGATGTCGTTCATGCCTTTGCTCGCCGCGTTCATCAGAAGAGTCCAGCCGGACTTATCGGTCGTATCGACGTCGCCGCCCTCGTTCAGCCCGCGTTTAAGCGTTTCAACGTCGGATGCGATGACCGCTTCCATTAAATTTACCATGGGGGTTTCCGGAACGGATTCAGGCTCGGCTTCGGACGTCGTTAGAGCGGAGACGCGTTCCTCGGCCGCCAACATTTTCGGCGCTGGTCTTTTCAGAAGCCTTTTAAAATAAACTTTCGCCAGAAGAAAAACTATAAGCGTCATAAGCGCATATAAAAGATTTTTAGTAGTGGGACTTTCGTTCGAAGTGAGTTCGGACAAAAATTTCGCCGATTCGCGATTTCCCCTGTTTTCGGCCACCGCGAGCGCGTTGTTTCCGTTAGCATCGCATAAGTTGACGTCCGCGCCGCTTTCAACGAGCAACTTGACCATCCCGACGTCATCGTTCGAATTCAACGCGGCTATCATCAAAGCGGTTACTCCGGCAACGTCCCTCGCGTTAACATCGGCGCCGGAACTTATAAGATGCTTCGCTATCTCAATATATCCGGAACCGGCCGCATTCATAAGCGGCGTCATCTGGTTGTTATCGCGAGCATTAATGCCGGCGCCGCTATCCACGAGAAGGTTTACAAGGGGCAGATTTCCAAGAAAAGCCGCGCGCATGAGCGGCGTAACGCCTTCGGCATCGCGATGATTAACATCGGCGTCCTTTTCGATCAGGTGCTTGATCTCAATAAACGTCTGGCGGTCGGGATCAATGATCGAACCCGATGCGTTGAGCGCCAAAATTTTTTTGGCCTTCGCCTGCGTAAAAGCCGATCCTGGCATCAAAAACGCCAGCAACGTCAAACCCGCCAAAATTATTAAAACAGCCTTTTTCATCAAAAGCACCTGTTCTTTTTTAAAGTTTTGACAGCTCCACCGCGAGTTTCGCTCCAAGTTCCGCATTGCTTTTTATCAAAGCAACGTTAGCCGCCAACGTTTTTCCCTCGCTCAATTCGTGAAGCTTCGCCAATATATAGGGCGTATACTTCGGCCCTTCAATAGCTTTCGGATGCGCGCCCCTGACTATCTTATCGACCATTTTGCTGATATATGAAGAGTTTATCTCAAATTTAGACGGTATCGGATTTGCCACCAGAATGCCGGAATTGGAAAAATCGAAAGCCGCCTTTATTATTCTGGCAGCTTCGACGGGAGTTTTAACGGAAGTATTGACGTTAAAACCGGAAATTCTGCTATAGAAAGCCGGAAATTCATTCGTCTTATAACCGATTATCGGAACGCCGCACGTTTCGAGATACTCCAGCGTAAGCTTTATGTCGAGTATCGATTTTACGCCGGAAGACACTACCGCGACCTTAGACTTTTCAAACTCCTTAAGGTCAGAGGAAATATCGAATGATTCAGAAGCTCCGCGGTGAACTCCGCCTATTCCGCCTGTTACAAATATCTGTATCCCCGCGGCGCCGCACGCCATCATGGTCCCCGAAACCGTCGTGGCGCCGTTTTGCCCGAGGCCGAGTACTGAAGCGATATTATGTCTGGATACCTTCATTATATCAACTTTGTTTTTAGGATCTGCCATGAATTTGAGAACATCGGATCCCGCACCTACAATGACCTTTCCGCCGATTATAGCGATGGTGGCGGCCACGGCGCCATTTTTAACCGCTATAGCCTCGACGTCACGCGCCACTTTTAAATTTCCGGGATACGGCAAGCCGAAAGTTATTATAGTGGATTCGAAAGCGACTACCGGCTTCTTTTTTTTCAGCGCATCCTTAACCTCTTTTGAAATTATCAAAAAATCTTTCATGTGGGGTTCTCCTTTATTGATTCGAATTGTTTCCGAAATGTATATATCGCCTGTTCTACCTTATTTTTTTGCCGCGCCCGGGCCTAAAAGATTACGGCTTCGATTCGCCTTATAAACAAAAGCGAGCACCTTCGCCAGCACTTCATAAAGCTCTTCGGGTATCTGAGTATTCACGTCCATCTGCACCAGAACTTCACAAAGGTCGGCATCCCTGTAGAATGGAACGTCGTACTGCTTCGCGATCTTTATTATCTGTTCGGCGATAAATCCCTCGCCACGGGCCGCGATCTTAGGCGCGCCATCAACGCCATGGTCGTATGTGAGGGCTACCGCCCTGTTTTTTTCTTTTTTATCCATAATTAAAGCTCAATTTTATCAGTCGAAATTAATTTATAAAATTCAGACGCTTAAATCTAGTTCGCCCGAATCCCGCTTTTCCCTGGCGTATTTTAATATCCCGGGCAAAAAATCGCACGAGGAACCCGTAACAACCGAAAAGCTATGTGGCACCTTAAAAAGAGCGGTCCAAGAATTTTTTGTTTCCTCATAAGCGGACATTAAAAAATTCTTCACGTCGTCATCTGCGGCAAAAATATAAACCCCGAGAGATTGTTCGCTCTTTTTTAAATTTAACCGCAAAGGCCCAAGATTCGTCATCGATAAATATACGTCGACGCTTTTGACGGCCCCGCCGCTTCTTTCAAATTCCAGAAGCGCCTCATGCTCCTCGCCATCGAAAGAAAGCGGAAGTTTCGTGAAATGCCTGTTGGAGAGTTCCCCATAAAGGCTTAACATAGCATAATTTTCAAGACTTTGGGCGCATCCTTCAATCAGCTTGGCCGCCTCCGGCATTCCCGGGCCGTCCGTCGTCTCTTTTTCGAGAAATTTTTTGAACTTAATTATGTCGCAGATCGCAGGCTGATTTTCATCTTCAAAGCCGTCTTTTACATCCGCGGCACCATAGTCTTTACGCATCCCTTTGGCCATGGCGCGGCCGAGGTCCTTTAAAAATCCGGGGCCGTCAGTTTTTTTGATTTTCGAAAATATCGAGACTATTTTTCTGGCCGTTTTTGCATGATCTTTGTTTTTTTTTTCGATATCCGGTATAAGCTTTAAAAGTTCATTGGAAAATTGAAGAGGGGCAAGAGTAAAAAGTTTCGTGAAATCGCCTGAAAAACCGTCCAGCGAGGTTAAAAGCATTATGCCGAGGGCGGCCGAATCGGCGGACGGTCTTAACCCCGCGTTTCTAAGCAGCGCCGATATATCGACAAGACTCGTGGAAGATGCGTTTTTCATCGCGGCGGCGACGCCCGGCTTATCGGAGAGCCTTGAAACGTCAGACGCCACGGCCTCCATTTTCGAACGCTCCAGAGCTATCCCGAGCTTCATAAACGAATCCAAAACGCCTTTCATGACGGTTCCTTTTGAATCAAGGCCCATGCGTTTCAATATATCGCCGCCGCTTTTAAGCCCGGCGTCATCCTGGGTTTTTGAGCCCATCAAAAGTTTAAAGAGAAGACTGCCGTCCGATTCACGCCGGATAAACTTAAGCGACACATGCTCGCCAAGAGTAAGGCCGGTATCCTTCGGAGCAATCACATAATTTTCTTTGACCGAAATGACGGCCGCGCCGTCAGCGAACCCGGAAACCTTTCCTTTATAAACCCGCCCCTCATGAAGTCCGGCATCTCGCCCGACGGGCTCGGAGCGAACATCCTGCAGACCGGCATCATGCCGGTCGAAAGAGGATTTCGAATGATCTATGCGGTTTATATTCGAGATGTTGATATCAACCATCGGCCTCGATCACCTTTTCATTATAAAATGCCCGATAGGCTTGAAGCGCCTCGGGCTGAACGTTCAGCCTTCGATCCCGATATTGAAAGAGCGTCTGTGTATTTCGCAGTAACCGTGTTTTTTTATAGCTTCGATATGTTCGGCGGTTCCGTATCCTTTATGCCTGATAAATCCGTAAGCCGGGTATTTACGATCGTATTCATCCATCATGCGATCGCGCGTAACTTTTGCTATTATCGATGCGGCCGCTATGGAGGCCGATTTCGCATCGCCTTTTATTATTTTTCTCTGCCCGGTCTTTATTTCCGGAACGATCATCGCGTCGTTAAGCAAAAATTCCGGCTTCCTTGAAAGTTTGGAATACGCTTCCCGGACCGCCTGATATGTCGCGGCGAGTATGTTTATGGAATCGATGCGAAAATTATCCACTACTCCAACGGCCCAGTATATATCCTCGCGTGAGGTAAGGATTGAAAAAATTTTTTCGCGGACCTTCGCGGATATCCCCTTTGAATCGTAAAGCCCTTCTACATGAAATCCTTCCGGCAGGATTACCGCCGAGGCCACGACGGGCCCAGCCAGAGGCCCTCTTCCGGCTTCGTCCACGCCGGCTATGTCGCGAAAGCCCGCGGCGCGAAGACGAGATTCAAAAAAATGCATCACGTTATCGCAATTTTTTATTCTTTTTTTCTTATCATAGGCCGAATAAAATGCTTCTTCCTCGCAAGAAGAGGGAAAATCCGGCTCATTCATAAATAGATCCAAATTTTTCTGCATCGCGACCGCCTTTAAATATTATTTTTTATCTTCGGCTTTTTCATCTTCAGGCTTATTCGTACCCGGCTTATTCTCGAATAATTCGTCTATCTCGGCCTGTTCCTTAGCCTCTGAATTCTTTTTAGAAGTATCTTTTTCAGCCTGATTCTTCAAAGTTTCATCCGGCGTGGCGTTAGGGTCCATGAACTCTATTCCAACTATTTTTTTCTTTTTTCCGCCGTCTTCCGCGGTGAATTTTTTCAGAAGTTCGGCGGTGTTTCCGTGATTCTCTCCGACGAAACTTGATTTCCCTCTATACTTCGTTTCACCGCGGTCGAACACGTTGTGGCCCTTGCCATCCACGCCGTAATATTTATATATGAGCCCGTCCGCGTCCGACTGCTCGTTTTTTTTGTTCTTGAGTATCAGCGCTACGTCCCTGGTCCTCGAAATCATCTTGTTTATGGTCGTCTTCGGAATATACGCCTCGTCCAGAACTTTCGCGAACTGACGGAACAGCCTGGATTCCTCCTCGGCGACGACCTTCAGCCTCACCATAAGTTCGGCCAGCTCCTCCGATATGCCGGCAGATTCGATCGGCGTAACCTGGCAATCGGCAACTACGTTTATAAGGTTTTTAAAGAAATTTTTCGCATGGACATCGTTCTCGCTATAGTTAGACGAAATTGACATCATGACGCTTTTCAGGGCCCGTAGCTGATATTTTAGATTATCGCTGTTTTTAAAGTTCGACGGTACAAGAGCCGGCTGCTCACGCGGGATCGGCTGGGATACCTCGACCGCCTCCGTCGCCGGCTGCTCACGCGCGGCCGGGCTGGAAACTTCCGTCTCGCCGGTCGCCCGGGCGGATGCCGGAAGAATCCCTGAAATCGGAACCGGCGCTATCATCATAATAATAACAATAGCTAAGCACGTTCTTTTTACAATATACGACATAGGCACCTCAACACATTAAAATATTCTGATTTTCTTATTCTTCTTCCTTTTTCGCGGGAGGAGTTTCATAGCGTTTAATATCACGTTTGGATATCGAAATCCAGAAGTTATCGCCCATTATGTTCCTTATCCTGTTGTCGTAGGCGATCTTGAATTTTTTCGGCATCAGAACCTTTCCTTCCTCGCCTTCCTGCCTGTTAAGATTGGTAACGGTATAGTTTCCGAAAACGGTCACGTCGTCGCCGCCAAATATTGAATCATACGAATATACGGCAGCCTGTATCTTAAGTTTCGCGTTCTTCGGAATGATTATCTTCCCGTTCTGGGATATCAGGGTAAGAAGCGTCTTGTCGTCAACAAGCTCTATGGTTCCCGGAACGCTTATGTCTCCCGTAGCCATAAGTATACCGCGCCCCTCCATGATACCGGCGATCTTGAGATCGCCTTTTACCACTGTGATGCCATCAAGTTTATAAGGCTTTTCACGGGTGCCGATCACTGAAATAGATTTCGGAATTACTTCCGATGCATATATTTCGGCGTTCTGTAAAATATTTTTGAGATTTTCAGGGTCGTATTCATTAGGATACTGCTTGAGATAATTTGGAAAAGTGCTCCACCTGGTATATTGTTCGACTTTCGGGGTCGGCTTCTGATTTTGTATGACGTATGGAACGAGCTCGTAATAGTGTTTTTTGATATCGCCCTCGAATTTGGTCGCCCATGACATAAAACGATCGTGAAGACGATTATTGCAGAACGGATATCCCACTTCAGGCCTCTCGTAATAGTTATTCGAGACAAAATAATTGATGACGTCATCGACGTCAAAAAAAGGAAGATATATATGGATGACGCCATTGCTTCTGACGCGGCCGGCGACCTTATAAGCCTTGAATATGTCCTCCATCTTCTTTTCCTGCGGCTTGGTGAATTTCGTTTTCGTGACGAAATCGCGTACTATGGCTATCATATCGTTTATAGAGCCTTTGAGATATGGAAGAAGCCTCTGGAAATCGTCAATGAACCCCTGAGCTATCGTTATAAGGCTTGAAAGGCCATGTTCAAGTATGAAATCGCCTTCCTTGAGGTATTCGGTCTTTTCTCCGGCTATAAAAAGAGTATATTCGGGCGCGACGGGCGTTAAGTCCATGACCTTGATATCGCGAATAACGACGAGCGTCCTCGAAATGTCCATCATGGCGCCCGATGAATTAACCATCCTTACCGTCCCGACGGAAGTTATCTTAAGCTTCCCCTGCCATCCGCCGAGTTTTTTCGGATTGGCGAATGAAGACGTTTCTTTTTTATATTGTTCCAAACGAGGCGGGACTTCCTTTTCACGCAGGAAAGACCCGAATGGCGTCTGCTTTAAATTATAAAACTCGACCTTGACCGAATATTTAGATTTTGAATCCTCGGTAAATTGAACGTCGGAAAGATTGAATAGAAAATCCTGCGCGGTATGATAATCAAGTATCTTTACAAGGTTTTCATTGACATCGCCTTTTTCGTTGACAAGCGGCGAGCGGAATATATTTTTAAGTTCGTAAACGGCTCTTTCAATTCCAGCTTCGGCCATATAATAGGCGGCCTGGGATTTCCCCTGATGATTCGCCTGCGAGTAATCGGAAAGGAAAGAAAAAAGAAAGGAAAAACCGAGTATGAAAATGACCGATATAGTGCCCATAACCAGCACATAACTAGATGCCAGCTCGCGCGTTCGCGTTTTCCTAAACAATATATTTTTAAGCCATTTTAACATAATAGTATTTTATCAGATTTTACCATATAAGTCAACCTTTTCACCGAGTTCCGCCGTTTCGAGCCTGAGGCGGCGCCCGCAATGAAGCCGGCGGACCGCGACGCGCATATCCTGAAGCGACGCCAGTATAATAAACGGGCGCATTAAAAAAAGCGCCGGGATTATAATCCGGCGCTTTTATTTAATATTTATTTAGGCTGTATTAGTCCCTACCTGATGAAACCGATCCTTGAAAGTGGCCAGTAAATCGTCAAAGCCTTTCCCTTAAGGTATGACTTGGGCAGACATCCCCAGAACCTGGAGTCCTGGCTGTTATTTCTGTTGTCGCCCATCACGAATATACGACCTTCAGGAACCTTCATTTTAGTTTCGGTCTGCACCGCTACTTGCTGGCCCGTGACCGGGTCCTTTTCGATATGCTGGTGCATGACGAGATCTTCTATGGCCTTTTCCTTCGTGTATTTTTCCTCGGTCTTTTTATCGTTTATATAAACGTCGCCGTCCTTTATCTCAACGGTATCGCCCGAAAGCCCTATGACTCTTTTGATGTAGTCCTTGGTCATGTCGTTGGGATATTTAAAGACCACGATATCGCCGCGCTTGATGTCGGTGAAATAATATATAAACTTGTTGACGAGTATCATATCGCCGGGAAGAAGCGTGTTTTCCATGGAACCGGAAGGTATATAAAAAGCCTGTATCACGAACGTACGGAGGATGAACGCAAGGATCACCGCCAGTACTATCGTCTCGATCACTTCGCGCATAAGTGACTTTTCACTTTCGCCCTCATTCTCGGTCTTGACTTTTAATTCTTCAGTCGCCATCATTTAACTTTACGCTTCTCCGCTATCAACAAAGGATTTAACCAGTGTCTCTGTTTTATTTATTACGCCTGTTTTTTAGCTGCCGGAGCGGCTGTTTTCATGTTCGGCTTGCGTTCTTCGATTCTCGCTGATTTACCGAACTTGTCTCTAAGATAATAGAGTTTAGCGCGTCTTACTTTACCGTGCTTTAAAACGCTGATCTTCGCGATGATCGGTGAATGAAGGAAGAATGTTCTTTCAACGCCGGTACCGTAGGAAACTTTTCTTACGGTGAACGTTTCACGAACACCCGAGTTTTTTCTAGCGATTACCGTGCCTTCAAACGCCTGTATCCTTTCGCTGTCTTCTTCGATTATGCGAACGTCAACGCGTACCGTGTCGCCCGAAATAAAGTAGGGAACTTCTTTCTTTTCCATACTTTTTTCAACTGCTTTGATTAATTCCATTGTAGCTCCTCCTCGATTATTGCATATTACTTTTTTAGTATATTCTTATTTCGAAATATTTTCTGCGCCGCTTTTTGGCCCGAAACTGTTCTCGCCGACAATGCGGTCGGTTATGATGGCAGCGGCCGCCCTCACCGAAAGGTGATTATAGCCATGCTCGGTAAGCGGGCGGATCGGCTCTAAAATATGGTCCGCCTTCTCTATCGCCGCATTTGCGAGGCCCCATCCTGTTCCAAAAAGCAAGATAAAACTCAAATCGTTTAATTTTAACATATTTTGAAGCGAAATGCAAGATATATTTCGCGAATTATTTTCGTGTATCTTCGCGTCGGTCACGACGGTTCTTACTTCACGGCCGGTTTCTCTTCCAATTTGAGACACGGCGTCCGAAATAGATGGAGATATCCTGATCAAAGAAAGCGCCTCGGAACGATCGCTGTTATATTCAAGGCCGAACCCTTCAGACCAGTGGCCTATTATTTTTTTCAAAAGACCGAGCTGATTTTCCGCCGGAGCGATAAGATAATAACCGGAAAGATCGTAAGTCCTTGCGGTACGAGCGATATCATGGACATCCAGATTCGTTACCGAAGTCTGCGTGATCCGGCCATCCTTGCTCACTATTGGATAATGAACCAGGCCGATATAAAGTTTCGCCCTGAAAAATTCTTTGATGCCCGACACTTTTATTCCTCGTAACAATGATACCAGCGGAAATATTCCTTAAGTATCTTATAGTCTTTTTTATCAAGATCGGAGGGCTTCAAAAGATCGGGACGCACCTTCATGGTGTTTATTATAGCTCTCGCCCTGCGATATGTTTCAATTCTTTTGTGATCGCCCGACATCAAGACCTCCGGCACTCTCTTGCCTTCCCAGACGGGCGGCCTGGTGTAATGAGGGCAATCGAAAAGCCTCGCGTCCTCTGAAAACGAATCCGATACCGCCGAGTCAGGATTTCCAAGAGCTCCGGGTATCTTACGGGTGATCGCGTCGACAAGCAATAGCGCCCCGAACTCGCCGCCCGAAAGCACGTAGTCACCGACCGACAATTCCATATCAAAAAGATCGCGAGCCCTTTTGTCTATATCTTCATAATGACCGCAAAATATAACCAGTTCGTCATATTCCAAAAAACTGTCCACAATGCTTTGTTTTAAAAGCCTTCCCTGAGGCGTCAGATAAATCGAAACCCTTTTCGTTTCCTTCACGTTAAGCCCTGACGCGGCCGAATCGAGCGCAAGTTTTATCGGCCCGGGCATCATTACCATACCGCATCCGCCGCCATAAGGATAATCATCGACGGTGCGATGGGGATCGTCGGTGAAATCTCTCAAATTGATGGTGTTGATATCGACAAGAGAATTCTTGCGGGCCCGCCTGATTATGCTCGTATTAAAAGGACTTTCAAAAAATTCCGGGAAAAGGGTAATTATGGAAAATTTTATATGAGTCCCTCCATGACGTTTATATAAATGCGGTGCTGATCGAAGTCTATTTTTTTAACGAACTCTTTCACGAAAGGCACAAGCACGGCGTTCTTCGCACCATTAAAGCATATCTCGATAGCATCGTTCCCTATGCCGTTCATGGCTTCGGTCACTTCTCCTACCGCCTCGCCGGTCGCCACGTCGACGACGGTCATTCCGACAAGCTGATAAGGATAGAACTGGTTCTCGGAAAGCTTCATCGCGTCTTCTTTTCTTATATAGATAAAACTTCCGCGGAGCCTCTCGACATCGTCCAGCTTTATCTCGGGCGAACCCACAATGACATACTTTGGAGACATTTTAACCGATTTCACGGTACATTTACGGACATCTCCATCCGCCATTGCCGACCCCTCAAATATGCGTGATGCGTCACCTTGCGGTGACGCGTCACTGATATTCGATCTATCGTCTTTAAGAAGATAAAATTCCGATAAAGCCGAAAACCTCTCTTCAACGAAATCGGTAAGCGGCAACAATTTGAACTCGCCAAAAACCCCGTGAGGCTTCACTATCTGACCGATCGCGACAAACGATAAATTAGTCGGCATTATAACGTTTTCTCCGCCTTATTGAAGGACTTCAAGAATTACCTTCTTGCTGTCCTTGGTTGTCGAAGAACGTAATATCGTTCTGATAGCGTTGATCGTGCGGCCGTGCTTACCTATAATTTTACCGACGTCCTCGGTTGCGACCTTAACTTCGTACATCAAGGTCTTCTCACCTGAAATTTCTTTTATTTCGATCTGGTCCGTTTTATCAACTAATGATTTAACTATAAGCGAGATCAAGTCTTTCATTTTCTAGTACCTCCGGGTCCTGAAATAACAGGATTAGTATATATCAAATTAAAAAGAAACTTCACTTGATACTTCAGAGACGCTTTCACTTAAGAAAGCGTACAACCGAACTTCAGGTGACGTGGGCGTGGCGCGGCGTTAATCTTAACTACGCTTTCGCTTCTTTTTTAGTTTTCGCGATCGCGACTTTTTCTTCGTGGAAAGCTTTCAGTATTCCGAGGGGCTGCACGAGCGTCCTGACCGTGTCTGACATCTGAGCGCCGTTCTTGAGCCATTTAACGAAATTGTCTTTATCGACAACGAGCTGGTGAGGCTTCGTCAACGGATTGTAAAAACCGAGTTCCTCGATAAACTTACCGTCGCGGCGGCAGCGTGAGTCAGCGGCTACGAGTCTGTAGTTAGGAGTTTTGTGAGCGCCTATTCTTTTAAGCCTTATAATAACTGCCATTGTTTCACCTCCTTTATCTTTGAATGTTCCAAGGTTATATATATTCGCCTGGTTTTAAAATTCAATCTGAAATATTATTTGCCGAAAGGCATCTTTCCCGCAAATTTTCCGAACATACCGGACATCTTGCTCATCTGTTTCATCATTTTCTTGGTCTGTTCGAACTGTTTCAGAAGTTTATTGACTTCCTGAACGGAGCGGCCCGAGCCTTCGGATATCCTCTTACGCCTCGAACCGTCTATTATAGCGGGAGATTTTCTTTCCTTGGCCGTCATCGAGCGTATTATCGCTTTTATATGTTCAATATCTTTTTCGTCGATCTTAACGTCCTTCATCTGTGGCATGGATGAAAAACCCGGTATCATTCCGAGAAGCTGATCCAGCGGTCCCATTTTCTGGATTTGTTCCATCTGAGCGAGGAACTGTTCGAAATTGAAGGACTCCTCGCGCATGCTTTTTTCGAGTTCCTTCATTTTATCCAGATCCATGTTGGACTGGGCCTTTTCGATAAGAGAAAGTATATCGCCCATTCCTAATATTCTCGACGCCATGCGCTCCGGATGGAAAGGCTCAAGGGCGTCCAATTTTTCGCCAAGGCCAATCAATTTTATTGGCTTCCCGGTTATATGGCGTATCGAAAGAGCGGCTCCGCCGCGAGCGTCGCCGTCTAACTTTGTCATAACGAAGCCGGTTATCGGCAGCATATCGTTGAATTGTTTGGACATGTTAACGGCGTCCTGACCGGTCATCGCGTCAACCACCAGAAGCGTTTCTTCAGGCTCGACCGCGGCGACTATGTCCTTTAATTCTTTCATCAGTTCTTCGTCTATATGAAGGCGGCCGGCCGTATCGACGATAAGCACGTCGCATGCTTCAGCCGTAGCTTTATCACGGGCGTTTTTAACTATCTCTACGGGCGAAACCTGATTTCCCATTGAAAAAACGGGAATATTAAGCTGCGCACCTATGACCTCGAGTTGTTTTATAGCCGCTGGCCTGTATATATCACAGGCGGCCATCATCGGGCGATGCCCTTTTTTACGCAGATATGCGGCAAGCTTTCCGCAGGACGTGGTTTTACCGGAACCCTGAAGACCGCAGATCAATATAACGTGAGGCGTCTTTCCGCCGAGAATTATCTTTTCTTCTTTGCTGCCGATTATGTTTATCAGTTCGTCATGAACGATCTTGATGACCTGCTGCGCCGGCGTAAGCGAATTGAGAACTTCCTGACCGACTGACTTTTCACGGACCGCGTCGATGAAGGATTTAACGACCTTGAAGTTGACGTCGGCCTCTAAAAGGGCCAATTTTACTTCTTTAAGGGCGTCCTGGATGTTCTGTTCGGTAAGCCTGCCCATTCCGCGCAGGTTCTTAAAAACATTCTGAAGTTTTTCGGTTAAACTTTGAAACATAATTTCTCCAGAGTAAAAATTTGACAGCTAATTATACCTAATTTCAAGCCTGAAGTCAAGGATTAATTATACGAAACTTAATCGCTCGCTTTGCTTTCGCTCAAAACCGCCTTTATATACGTTTGATATTCGGAGACCGTCCGTTTATAATCATTCACGGCACTCTGGCATTCAGCGGAAGTGGCCTTATTCGACGAAAGAAGCTGTACGTATCTTCTATAAGCGTTGACGACTTTATCTTTCAGTTCCTTGGCGCGCGTGCCGAGTTTTATTTCTTCGGAACCATACAATAAATAAAGCGAAGGATCGGCGATCGGCACCACGTTTAGCGTCGTGCCGGGATCCACGCCATATCGTACGTTATCGGTTTTATTAACTTTCCCGGTAGTCTCTTTTTTCTTAAAAAGGCCGGCGATCTTGCTTCCGATGATGCCGCCGAGGAAACTTCCTATAGCCGTTCCGATGCCAGGTAAAAGCAGCGAGCCGATGGCGGCCCCGACCGTAGTGCCGACAACGCGCCCGACAAGATCGACCTTGTCTATTGCGGCCCATGCCCTTTTGAACGACGGAATTTTACCGCTATCTATGTCCGAACCCATCTGTCCCGCCATGGCGCCAGCCGTCATTGAAAAAAGTGAAGGCATGAACGCTCCAAGAATAGGCCCTACAACTGGAATACTTGTGGCCATAAGAGTTCCAAGCGCCGAGCCGGCGGCCGAGCCGAGACCGGAACCTATTAAAGAACCTATATATTTACCAGTAGCCAGTTCACTCGCCGCTTTTCCAATATCGAGCTTCTCGCCGTTTTTGACCTGCTCGAATAAATTCATGCCAACGGTCGAGGCAGCGGAAAAGCCTATATTTTTAACTGAAAATGCATTTTTAACCGAAATCTTTCCCGCTTCAAGCGCGGCGCCGGTCGAAGACATCCCTGAATAATCGATCTTTCCGCCCTTGGTATCGAGAATAGGTTCGCCGGTTTTTATCTTGTCGACCATGTTCGAAGCCCGTTCGCCGATGGTAAGACCGTCTGAAGGTTTCAGCTTATCAATAACGCTGCTGATAATATTTTTGCTTTTAGCTGGCGCGGCGGTTTGTTCCGAAGCTACGGAAGTATCGTTCTCAGATCCGGCATAAGATGACAAAATAAAAGGTGAAAAAAGCGAAACGCAGAATGAAAAAATAACGATTAGTGAAATATAATTATTTATATTCCTTCTTTTCATATTTATCCCCTCCAGCCTCATATAATAAAAATGCATTCATTTAAAATTTTCAAGCTTATTTTCCGATTTTTTATGTATTGTGCTAATTATATTAGATAACTTAACCTTTGTCAAGAAATCCAACCATGTTTTTGCGACATAAAACTTGAATGCCATTTTTTTAAAATATTAGTTTTGCCTTTTCATAAAAAAACTAAAAATATCCCTGAAATCAATTTTTCAACTATCTTAAAAATAAAGTTAAAAACACATTATTAAATTTTCATAATTATTAAATTTTATGTTGACAAATAAACCGGATTGGAATAAAATTTTTTACAACTTTAATAGGGAGTGATTAAAAAAATGAACATACTAGTTTTAAACTGCGGTTCATCGTCGGTAAAATTCCAGCTCATAGATTCAGAAAAAGGTCATTTCATAGCCAAGGGCCTTTGCGAAAAAATAGGATCAGAAGATGGCATCTCAAATTATGAAGTGCCCGGCAAAGATAAATTTAAAGAAATCCTTCCTTTAAAAAATCATGAAGTCGCGATCAATAAAATCATAGAAAATCTAATGCATCCCGAACGCGGCGTAATAAAAACAAAAAATGAAATTCACGCTATCGGCCACCCGCACCGAAGGCCTGTTGAATATGTTGGAAGCC